>NZ_JAKFCQ010000037.1:0-20847 GCF_036676585.1 Robertmurraya sp. | reverse complement strand
ATCACTATGCACCGTGATTTGTGGAATTTCATCGCGCTTCACGTTGACAACAAGAGGCTCGGATAAGCCACTACGGGCGATTTCCAGCTTCACCTTTGTTCCTTTTTTCCCGCGGATTTTGAGGGTTGCTTCATATAGGTCCACTCCGTCCAAGCTTTCTCCATCCACCGATAGTATTTGGTCATTTGGACGCAAGCCCGCTTTTTCGGCTGGAGAATCTTTAAATGGTGACACGATGACAATTTTCCCGTCAACTAGACCTACCTCTGCCCCAATTCCCTCAAACGATGATTCTAGCGTGCTGCTAAATTGCTTGGCCGTTTCTTTATCCATGTACACAGAGTACGGATCATCGAGTGTGGTTAGCATCCCTTGAATTGCACCCTCGATGAGCTTTTCTTGATCCACACTTTCTACATAACTAGTTAAAATTAACTCGTAGGCTTTTTCGACTTTTTCCAATTCTTCTAGATTAATAGCCTGAGGGGTTCCCTCGTCGCTGCTTTCGGTATGTAACTCCACCTTGGACTCTGCCGCTAAAGCACCAGTATAATGCAAATATCCATATGTTCCTCCAGCACCTGTCAGCAATGACCCCGTCATTAGCAAGGCGACCCATTTTCGATTCATGAAAAATCCTCCCTAAAAGAAAAGCACTAATTTTTTCTGCATTAACTATGTGTCGGTTTAAGGGTCTATTTCTCCTTCCGAGAGCTGTTGTTGCTTTGCTAACATTGGCTTCCTCCAGGAGAAACAGCCCCTATATCATACAGAGTTATACAAAAAACACCCCACAAAGGTGTGAGATGTCTTTGTATAACCACTATATGTGTGAAATGGACGAGTTATGAATTAATTCCGGACGACGAGTGTGGCGAGCTGTTCGGTTAAGGTTTCTAATTCTTTGAATGACTCGACCACTTGGGTGATTTGGTGGGATTGTTCTTCGACGCTTGCTAGTACTTCTTCTACTGCCGCACTCGACTGCTCGGAAACACTGGATAGCGAAGAGATTTCGTCGATAACCGCTTCAGAGTTTTTAGAGAAATGAACGAGACTTTTTTCCACTTCTTCTGCTTGCTGAAGTCCTTGCTTGGATGAGGCGAGCATGGACTGGAACGTTTGACTCGTTTGCTTGGTCATTTCTAATCCTTTTTCAACTGCAAGCTGACCACCTTGTACTTGGCCCGTTACTTGCACCGTCTTTCTTTGGATTCCATCTAGGATGGCTTCGATTTCATGTGTGGATGCTTGAGAGGTTTCTGCGAGCTTACGAACTTCCCCAGCTACCACTGCAAATCCCTTACCAGCCTCTCCCGCGCGTGCTGCTTCGATCGCTGCGTTTAATGCGAGGAGATTGGTTTGATCAGTTACTTCTCTAATTTTTAAAACAATCGCCCCGATTTGCTGGGTTTGATCGTTTAGCTCTTTCATCAATTGACTTGTATTTTCGACTGAGTCATATACATCTTTCATTTCCGTTTCGAGCGTGTGAATCTTTTTCGTCCCTACTTGAGATGTGTGCTCTGTTTCAAGCGAGATTTTGTGGAGCGTTTGAGCGGATGTCACAACCCTACGAATCATATCTCCTGACAATTGCATCGTCTCATTCATCCCGGTCACGGAGCTTGCTTGAGTCTCCATTCCTTTTGATATTTCAGAGAAGGCTGAAGTCAGCTCAACAGAAATTTGATTTGTTTTCTCAATATTTCTTTTAAAAGAATGACTGAAGTTTTGCAGTACTCCTACCGATTCTTTTACTTTTTCTAGCAATTCATCAACCTGTTCTTTTCCTTGCTTTAACTCGACTCCGTCGGCTTCCATCTTTTGGGTTAGTTTTGAAGTAAGTCGTGCCTGTGTAAGGAACATGATTAACGTTACTATATTGATGACATTCAATGAGATTAAGATGGAAACGTCGGCTCCGTAAAACATTTGCTCATTAAATTTAAAAAAGAAATAATTGCTTAGAGCTAGACCAATCACGCCCGTTATGGCCATTGACCCCACTTGGTTATAAATCATGACAACTGCTAGAGCAAAATAGATCATTAAGTAGCTTGATAGCTTCGGAGAACTAGAAACCATAAAGAAAATAAGAATCGCGATCCCAACAGCTACAATGTAATGAATATGTAGTGTAAACTTTTTCGTTACGGTTAATGCCGTAATTATGGAAACGAGTGTAAAACCGACAATGGCAAACGTAACAATTCCCTTTGTGCTAACGTTTGCAGCAAAGTTACTAGCAAGCCCTAAGGCAAAGCAGACCCATAGTAAAATCGTGACCAGCTTGTTTCTTTCCTGCATGTATTGAATTCTGTCCATATCAAATTCCCCCAATTGTTAATATGAAACAACATCCTTTAATGAGCGTGTGAAGTCATAACGTAAATCCACATAATGATTATCTCCCAAATACACAAGTGGACAATGTGGCATATCCTCGTAAACCGTTATGATTGTCCCCTGCTCCCCTGTATTTAACACGACTTTTTTTCCGATAAACTGATCCATTAAGTATTTGGTAAAAGGTACTGTAATCGCTGAGTTGAACTTTCCCTTTGCGGTTTCCTCCATTAAAATCATGACAGCAACGATCGGTGACTGTTCCCCCTTATACGGACGGACCGCTGTGATGGCGTCATACGTATCTGCAACCGAGATGATTTGGGCATGAAAAGGGATAACATCCTCTCGAACTCCATAAGGATACCCCGAACCGTCTAATCTTTCATGATGCATAAGTGTTCCCATAATCACCTTCGAGCGAGTCTCACCCATTTTCTTCAGGATTTGTACCCCCTCAACCGTATGGTTTCGGATAAGCTCCCATTCTTCAGGATCTAGTTTTCCGTTCTTTTTTAAAACTGAAAGTGGGATCGCAAGCTTGCCGATATCATGCAAAATACCTGTTTCGCCAAGAAGGAGTATTTCTGCTTTATCCATAGCCAATAGCTTTCCGATAATGGAAGAGACGACGGCTACATTTAAGGAATGAACATATGTAAACTCATCATCTTTCCTAAGAAGCTTGAGTAGCTCGAAATGCTCATCTTCCGCTACAATCGTATTCAGCATCGGTGTATACATATGCTCGAGCTTTTGTAACGGTTGGTTGTAAGCGCTACCATTTATGGTTGCTTCCAAATCTTCAAATATCGATTGTAACTGCCCAAGAGATTCCTTATAGTTCTGCTCTAGTTTTTCAACACTAATAGACGGTTGATTAATTGAACAAGTTTCCAAGCGTAAATTATTATGATTCAAGTGACTTTGTAAAACAAAGATATGTCTTTCGTTTAATACCGTGCCTTTTCTTAGAAGTGGAATCGATTTGTTCTTTGCAAACACATCTTCCGCTAGCACCGATCCTACTAATTGTAAGGAAAGACTCCCCTCTGTTAACATTCCATACACCCCTATAGTCCGTTTTACCTGTGCAATTATTACTATTATAGTACCAAATTCTAGTTTTGAGTATAGGAATGGGGGAGGTTTTATTTCGTAATGCTCAAAATATTTCTACAAATTTCGACTCTAACATAAAAAAAGAAGAGGGAGTTCCTCTTCTACTTTAAATGATATTAACTTAACACCAGTTCCTTCGCTACTAACTGTTGAATAAACTGATGTCCACTTCTTACAATTTGACCTTTATCATAATCCATAGATGCTACATGGAAAGAGTTTGGTAATATGAGCCTTTCCTTATTAGCAGATCGTACCGTTTGAAGAATATAATCGGTATTTTCAGGTGGGACAACATGGTCCACACTTGAGCGGATACCTAAAACCGGGCTCTCTATCTCAGGTAGGATGCTTAAAGTATCCTCCATGACCTTTTGTAGTTCATGAACCGCTTTTAATGGTACCTTTGGATAAGTAATTTCATGAACATTCTTTGCATGAATATCTGGTTCTGACTCATTTAGAAACCTTGGTTCAACCTTGCCTTTTAAATATTCGTAGGATGGAACTTCCAAAGCAGCATTTATTAAAATGAGCCCCTTTATTTCTTTGTGACGATGGGCTAAACGAAGAGATAGTGTTCCACCCATTGACTGCCCGATAACAAAAATATGTGAACACTGTTGTTTTAATTGTAAATAGGCTTTTTCTAATGAAGAGAACCAGTCATGATAAGAGCAAGCTTCCATATCTTTATAGTGAGTTCCGTGTCCCTTTAATCTAGGAGCTAACACGGAGTACCCTAATCTTGCAAACTCTTCCCCAATATACCGTACGCTTTGAGGTGTACCAAGAAACCCATGAGAAATAAGTACTCCAACTTCACTTCCCTTGAAGAAAAATTCTTCCGCGCCCTCGATAACCGGATATGTTTCTGCCATCTGTTTCGCCTCCATTAGTAAGCTTTTTATCTGTTACCTTACTATAATCCATATTATACCCATCTGTAAACTAGGAATTAAATAAAAAAGCACATTTAGTTTTTTACTCCATCTTTCCCTTAAAACGAATTTCTAAAAAACAGAACTAGAAAACATTTTTACTACTTAGAAAAAAAAGGAAACCCATAAGGATTCCCTTTTATCTTTTTACATGTAGAATCTAAACAATCTCCCATTTCATAACCGTATTCACTTGTGTCGTACCTTGAGAATGGAATAAAATTCTTTCACTTAATTCCTTTGAAAAATATAACGAGGTAAATACCTGTTCACCGTTGTTGACAAAAATCTCAATCGATGACACATCTAGAAAGATCGACAGGTGCACCGGATTGGATAAATCAATCCACTGACTTCTGATAAAATCCTTTTTGGTCCCCGTATTTTCAATGACATATTCTGACGCACTTCGATCTAAAACGATTTCATTTTTACTCTTATCAAATAGTAAGGATAGTTTTTCATTTGTATCTTTGAAAAACTCAATGGTAAACTGATTGCTTTCTGTCATCTCAAACTGAATATCTAGTCTTTGACTATTGCCATTCAGACTAGTATTCTGGTAAATTCCATTGATCGTAAAATCCTTCTGTTCTACACCATTTCTTTGATAGGCTTCTATTCTATGATAAGGCTTTTGAATAAGCCTTCCATTTTTGATTGATAATTCTCTTGGAAGTGTCATTGAGCCGTTCCAGCCATGCCCTAGCTCATGCAAGGGATAGCTTCTTTCCCACATATTCATCCAGGCGATAATCACTCTTTTTCCTTCAGCAGTTAATAGGGACTGTGGTGCATAAAAGTCAAAGCCCTCATCAAGTTCTTGCTCACTCTCCACTTTAAATTCACCTGTTGAGTAATCAAACTCCCCTATTAAAGCCATTGTCGAATGCACATTTTCAAACCTATTTCCTACACGCGGTTTTTCCTGAGGTGAAAATAACAAAACATGTTTGCCATCCAGTTCAAATACATCGGGACATTCCCATACCGTTCCATAATCCTTACCTAGTGACAACTGATTCAGATATTCCCAACTCAAACCATCCTTGGACGTATAGAATAATACATGGCCGATATGCTCCCTACTTTTTGCTCCAATCACCATATAAAGCTGATTCTGATAGGTCCACACTTTGGGGTCTCTGAAATCTTCAACTCTGATTCCTGTTGGAACCTGGTCAGATGTAATAACAGGGTTATTCTCATACTTTTCGTAAGTTTCCCCATCTACCGATTTTGCTAGACACTGTACCTGTCTAATAAAGGGAATGGTTTCTTGGTTTTGAGAATATGGTTTCTTTTTAAAATCCTTATCATAGACATCATCGAGCAGGGAATCAATATGGCCCGTATAATATAGCCAATGTTCATTCCCCACTTGAATTCCAGAACCTGAAAAAACACCATTTCGGTCATAATCTTCACCTGGTTTTAATGCAATTTCTTTGTGATTCCATTTGATAAGATCCGAGCTTACTGCATGCGCCCAATGCATGGGACCCCAAACGGTATCATAAGGATAATGCTGATAGAAAAGGTGATATTCATTATTAAAATATGAAAATCCATTTGGGTCATTCATCCATCCACACTCAGGCATTAGATGATAATTATGTCGATACGTTTTATTAATTACTTTCGTTTGTATGGTCATTCCGTTCACTTAAGTCTCCTTTTTCCAAATTGATTTCAGCTCAAAGACTTTAATTGATTTGATCCTGATATCTTCCTCACCAATTAAAGAGATATAATCACTATTTTTTAATGTGGGATATACTCTGCTTGAAATCATTTTTTCGTTATTTAGATAGCATTCAATGGCCGAGTGATCCAAATAAATATGTGCAGAAAAGCCTTTTTCATTATCAAGGAAGCCTCCCTGGATATCACCTTCACGTTCCAAACTACTTTTGCTTCGGTCGAGCCAAACTTGCTTGTTTTTCTTATCATAGATAAGGCTTGTTTTTTCTTGATTCGTAGGATCCTTTTTACACTCAACCCCTACTAATCTCTCCGTATATTCGAATTCCACAAAAACCTCAAGCATCTTTCCTTTTATATCTTTAAGTTTTCCATTTATTTCAACTAATGGTTTATCCGCTTCATTTACCAGTACTTTATTTCTTAGTGCTACCAGATTTTCTAAAGGTTTCACTCTGAGTTCATTATTTTCTAAATACACTTCAATAGGAAGTCCCGCATTATGGGCCCAACCAGAATCGTATTCTTCCTGCTCATTTCGGTTACCTTGAAGAATAGAGAAAACAATAGTTTTCTTCGTAACGGGATCAACAAATCCACTTGGTCCGCTAAATTTAAACTTTCCGTAATCCATCAATTGGGGTTCAGGGGAATCCGGAATGAACCTTAGGCTGTTCTTATCGAACTCTCCAAGATAATAATAAGTATCCACTTGGTATGTTGATTTCTTGTTAAAATAGCTCATGAATAGAAAGAGATACTTGGTATTTCCTTTATCGTCAGACACCGGTAGTAAAACAGGAAGCTCCCAATTTGTTCCTAAATTAGGAAGGTCCTTTATGTCTACTGTAAAAAAGTCCCCTTTAAACTGCCAATTTTCACAATCAGCAGATTCATAAATCCAGGCTGTTGGCCCTTTCTCTTCTACTCCACCGCCTATAATGAGGTACCATTTCTCTTCCTTATCATCCTTCCAGACAAATGGATCCCTGAATTGAGAAGGCATTCCTTGTTTATCCGTTTGGGTAATGGCACCGTGTGGGTCCATTTCCCAATCCACTAGGTGGATATCCTCTATATTTTTCGGGCGAGCGATGGCAACTCCCTGGTTATATTTCTTAGCCAAGTTAGCGGAGGTATAAAACAGATACGGAATGCCCCCTGGACCGATGGTAGCTGAACCAGACCACACCCCTGATGGCGTTAATTCACCCCTTTGTGGAAATAAAGCTGTTTTTTCATTTTCCCAAAAAACCATGTCATCACTTGTCCAATGTCCCCAATGCAAATTCGAGAAATAAGGCCCGGTTGCATTTTTCTGATAAAACAAGTGATACTTTCCCTTGTAATAAAATGGAGCATGGGGTTCATTCATCCAGTGCTGTGGCGGTATCGCATGATATTGCGGCCGATGAATATCATCTGAAATTTTCCTTTCATCAAGATCGATGATCTTAAAATCAAGTGAAAGCTGATCTTGAATCTCAGTAAAGTACCTTTGAACCATTTCCGCTGACCAAGCTTCATCATAAATCTGTATAAAGTCGATTAGCCCTGAAAACATTCCAGCCTTAAAAACATCGCTGATTTTAAAGGGAGTATTATTTAATCCGATTGATAATGGAAGATCAGCATTCTTAAATCCACCTATTCCTTCACACATGACTCGTTGTGAATTAATATAAATTGACATCCGATTGGTATCTTGGTTAAAGGTAGCCGTAATTAGTGATTTCTTGAACAATTCCAGTTGTTCATTACTCCTAATCCTATGTATTCGGCTCCCATTCCCTATTTCAAATTGGACTTCCCCGTGCTGATAAAGGCTTAACGCAAATCCTTTTTTCTTCTCTTTATCTAATTGATCAATGATTGTGGTAGATACTTTTCCATGACAAGCTTCAAAACAACGGGGAGTAATTACCGTAGCTATCGTGAAGGATCCATTTACTTCTATTGCTTTATCCTTTATATACGTGGAATATCCGTCAAAATCTAAAGCGTAACCTCCAAGTGAAGACGTGACCCACTTTGGGGAACAACTCTCCTTATACCTTGCCTGATTAAAGACATATTCAATAGGTAACAGATTGCCTCGAACCCCTTCTTTGGTTACATGTCCCTTTCCCTCATTCAGGCTGAGGTCATATAGTAAACTCATAAGTCACCTCTGATAGAATTTATTTAATTCCAGTTGTTGAGTTTTGTGGCATAATGTATTTTTGGCCAAAGATATAAACGAATAGAATGGGAATCGTGGTAACGGTTAGCCCCGCCATCACCTGGTTTAAGTAGATCGGTTTCGTTTCGTTCATAATATTTACAGCTACTGATAATGGATATTTGTTTGTTTCCGTAAAAACCATAAGAGGCCATACATAATCATTCCAGGAACCAACAAAAACCAGTATGCCAATCGTCATGAAGATTGGTTTTGAGATGGGAACAGCAATTTTCGTGAATATTTGCCAGTCCGAAGCACCGTCCATATAGGCCGACTCTCTTAGCTCTTTAGGAATCTTCTTGAAAAATACCATAAAGAGGAAGATATTAAAGGCACTTCCGATATGTGGTAATGCTAATCCCCAAACCGTGTTCGTAAGGTTCATTTCATTGATGATAATGAATATTTGGATGAGAACAGACTGAAATGGGAAGATGATTAAAATAAGTAAAGTGGCAGTAATATACTTTTTAAAAGGAATATCAAAGGTAGCCAACGCATATCCCGCAAGTGAGTTAACCAATAAACTACCGAAAACAATTACACAACTATATAGAACACTATTAAAGAAATGAAGCCCAAAATTAAATCTGCTGAACATTTCCTTATAAGCGTCTAACCAGGAGCTCACGTTACTGAAATTAGGTATAAAACTATGAATGGTTCCAATTTCTCTTGAGATTTCTGCTACCGATTTCGTACTACTTACAAACATCCAGACAGTGGGGAATAAGAACAGAATCGTAAATGCAATTAATAGAAAAATCTTTAAAAATTTAATCACATTAAATGTCTTCAATTTTTATTCCTCCTTAACCAATTTTCTTTGAACAAATGCGATAAGAATCAATAGTAATGCGAATACAACTGTTATGGCACTTGAATAGCCGATTTGGCGGTATCTAGTTCCTTGCTCAAACATGTATAAAAGAATGCTAGATGTACTGCCTTGGGGACCTCCATTTGTTAACACTAGTGGTTCAATAATGATTTTAAATGTCCCTGTAGTCACGACAATGAGTACAAAAACAAGCTGATCCTTTATACTTGGAACAGTAATATACCTAAACTTTTGCCAAGCATTCGCACCTTCTATATCGGCTGCTTCATACAAGGATGATGGAATTTCCTGAAGGGCAGCCATGATGATTAACATTTGAAAGCTTATCCCTTGCCAAAGAATAATAAATGAAATGGTTTGGAGTGCTAAATCTGGATTAGCGAAGAATTCCTGTTTCGCAAAGCCTAACTCAGCTAGAAATACATTTACAATACCTAGTTTGGGATCCAAGATATTTTTCCATAATAAGGAGACTACGATAATAGATAAAATGTATGGTGAAAAGAATGCCGTTCTAAAAAAGGTATTCACTTTTGATTTTTTCGCAATGAGAATGGCTAAAAATAAGGACAATGCGACTTGTAGAGGCACAATAAAAATGACATATTTGGTAGAGTTAAAGAAAGATTGCTTTGCATATTTGTCTTCCACAATCCCCTTGTAATTATCAAATCCGACGAATGAGATATTATCTGGTTTCAAAAGATAATAATCGGTAAAGGAATAGCCAACTGCGAGAAATAGTGGATAAATAACAAACACACCGATTAAAACAAATGCAGGAAGTAAAAACAGAAATTTACTACTTAAAAGGAACCCAAGAAATCCATCCTTATTGTTTCTTCTTCTGATCTTGTTCATATAAAAAACTCCTTAATAGAATAGAAAGTGTACGAACCATCGTACACTGACTATTTTATTATCATAATAAGCTTTTACTTAAATCTAGCGGCCTCTCTTTCGGCTTTTTCAATCGCATCCTCAACTAAATTCTCAACAGAATCTGTTTCTAACGCTATTCCTTCCACAATATCACCGAGTACATCTTCAAGCACTGGAAAGATTGGTGATTTCGGTTTCACATGTTCAGTCTCTACTAACTGATCTAACATTAGCTTTCTAGGATACTCACTATATTTTTCCGAAGAAGCAAGTAACTCTTCATGACCAGGGATCAGTCCTGCAGCTTCTTCCATCGCCTTAGCACTATCCTTATTTGTTAAATGAGCAACGAGTTCAGATGTGAGTTCTGGGTATTTTGTCGCTTTTGTAGCAGCTACATACCAGCTTCCATGTGGTGCTGATTGATGACCTTCTTTTCCATATGGATATGGCATCAATGACCAATTCAAATCAGGATACTCTTTTGTTAATACATCAATCATCCAAGGACCTTCAAAACTAATGGCTGCTTTTTCTAAAGCAAAGGCATTTTCTCGAACAGTCGGAGAAACAATTCCCTCTCTAAAAAGAGTCTCCATAAACTTGAAAGCTTCCATCGTTTGTTTGCTATTTAAATAACCATCTGTATCTAATCCATTTTCTCCAACTAATTGGCCGTTATTAGAGAAGATAATAGGTGAATGCGCATACATTTGCCATCCGCTGTTATCAGGGAACATATGCACAGGCTCTTGCCCCATAAAATCTTTAAGGATCTTAGCATTCTTTATAAACTCATCGTAATTCCAAGCCAAGTCTAGTGTCCAATTTCCATTTTCATCAGCAGGAATCTCTAATCCAGCAGCTTTAAAAAGATCGGGGTTATAGAAAACAGGTGAAGATAAATCAAAGGATTGTAACGCATAAAGATGATCGCCTACACTACCTGCATTTACAATTGCATCTAAGTATGAGTCAATAGTAGCCTGGTCTAGATTTTCATCTAAAGGCAAAAGAAGATCTGAGTCGACGTAGGATGCCGTATGTACGCTTTCTAGCGTGATGACATCCGGTAAATCTCCCGTAGTGATTGCTGCGTTTAATCGATCATTATATCCGCTACCCTCACCGGTTTTTACGATGTGTTCCACCGTTACCTTTACATTCTCATGTGCTTCTTCAAATTCCTTTGCTCGCAAATCATAGTTTAAGCCCTCTGGCTCATCTGCAGAAACATGTACCCATACTTTTAATTCTTTTACTTCATCTCCTGAATCTGCATTCTTACTTGAGTCTACTTGATTAGTAGAGTTGGAACAGGCTGCCAAAGCAATAACTAGTACAAAAATCATGAAAAGGCTAACAATTTTCCTCATACTCTTTCCCCCTTTTTTGTATATGGAAATGTTTCCACAATAGCTATAAATAAAAGGGCACTGCCCTTATACAAGAGGTGGAAATGTTTCCATCTTTAACCTCAGTATATAAAACAGACCTCTATTTGTCAATCTGTTTTAAAAATATTCTGAATTTAATTACCGTGTTGTTTCACCCTTTAAAAACTGTACGGGATGGATCTCAGGTGTCACCTGTTCTCCATTTACTTTTTTGATTAACAGATCCACTAAACTTCTCCCCATTAATTCGACCGGTTGCCTAATGGTAGCAAGCTTTGGTCTAAACATGGCATACTTTTGAATACCATCATACCCTATAATGGAAAGCTCTTCAGGAATACGTATACTTCTATCCTGTGCAAGTTGTACGAGTTCCAATGCCATCATATCATTCTCAACAAAGACCCCATCAATATTCTTGTAATTATCTAAGAATATATTTAAAAAAGATGTCTGGTCCTTTATCGGATCCTCTTCAATATAAAGTGTATAGTTTATTCCGGTTTCCTTCGCCGCATCTTCAAAGCCTTTTTTCCTTTTTTCTACTTCAGTAAAAATGGTTTTTGAGTAAGTCCCTATATATGCCACATGGTTACACCCAGTTTCTTTCAACACCTGTAGAGCCATCTTACCACCACCATAATTATCACTTGAAACATATGGTATCTCTCCAATATGGCGATCAACTAAAACAATAGGCATCGAATGATTGATTTCACTTTCTATTGAGTTATATGAAATCCCAATAATCCCCGAGACTTTATTTTGCTTAAGCATGCTTATATATTTTAGCTCCTTTTCTTTCTGACCAGTAGAATTACAGAGAATCATTTTGTAGCCCTTTTTATCAAGCTCATCTTCTATATAGAAGGCCAACTCAGAAAAGAAGGCATGATGAATAGAAGGCAGAAATAACGCAACCGTTTTGTTATCTTGAGTCACGAATGCTCTTGCCGTTTCATTTGGAACATATCCTAATTTTTTTATAGCATCTCGTACCTTTTTTTTCGTTTCTTCACTTACATAACCAGACTCATTTATAACCCGTGACGCTGTTCCTAAGCCTACTCCAGCTAATTTTGCTACGTCCTTTATGGTTGCCATGGTATCACCTCAGCTAAAATCATATCATATGTGGAAACGTTTCTCTATAATTTTTCCATCTATATACCATTTCAATAAAAAAACGCAAACTGTCTAAAAATATGAATAGACAGTTTGCGCTTTATTGTGCATTACTTTTTACAATGGTACAATTCCAACCGGATTAACCGCATTAGACTTCGATGCGTTCCATCCACCACGGTGAAGTTCGAAGTGTAAATGCTGGCCATAGGAATCACCCGTGTTACCCATGTTTCCTATGAACTGACCTTTAGACACGACTTGTCCTTCACCAACAGCACGGCTGCTCATATGAGCGTACACCGTTGTATACGTTTGACCGTTAATAGAGTGGGCAATAAATACCGCATTTCCGTAGCTAGATGAATAATACGAGCGAATAACTACACCGTCAGCAGCGGATACAATTGGAACCGTTCCTTTTGCTGCAAGATCGACCCCTGCATGCAATTTACCCCAACGAACACCAAATCCTGAAGATAGGTAACCCGCTGATGGTCTTGTGAAAGATCCACCCGATACAGCTGGAGCTGAAACGGTACTTCCTCCGCTGCTACTTTCTGTACTACCGCCATCTGACGAATTGTTTGAGGCGGCTGCTGCTGCTGCCGCCGCTGCCGCTGCAGCAGCTTGAGCTTGGCGTTCTTGCTCCATTTGAATGGCTTTTTGCATCGCAGCTGCTTGATTAGCTAGAATCGATTGCTCTTCTGCTAACGCCATTTTATGGTTATGAAGTTCAGTCTCTTCTTGTTGAAGAGAGGCCATTAACTTGTCCTTTTCAGCCTTTTGTGATTCAAGGCTCTGCTTCATTCCTTCGAGATCAGCAAGCATTTTTTCTAATCCAGCAAGCTTGTCCTCTACTTCTTTTTTCTTCGCTTCTAGTTCTTCTTTATCTGCTTGATGCTCTCTTAAAATATCTTGGTCAGCTTCCACAATCGTAGCCACCGCACTCATGCGATCGATAAAGTCTGAAAAGCTCTTTGCTCCCATCAATACATCGATATAACTAACCATACTTCCGTTTTCCTGGAAGTTACGAGCACGATCCTTTAGCAATTCATTTCGCTTGGCAATACGTTCTTCTAGAACAATGATTTCTGCTTTTAACGTTTCAATTTCAGCCTTTGTATTCTCAATTTCTACGTTTTTATCAGCAATCTTATTTTCTGTATCTGTTACCTTCATATCAATCTCTTTAATTTGAGATTGAATACTATCCTGTTGCGCTTGATTTTCAGAAAGCTTTTGTTCCGCATCCTGAAGCTGTGACTCTACTTCAGATTTTTCCTCTTGAATTTGGCTCTTTTCTTCCTGAAGGTTTTCGATTGTATTCGCCTTTACTGGAGAGACAAGAACACTTCCGAAACCAATTGCAGCAGCAAGTGAGACATATGTTATCTGTTTTTTCACTCCGATTTCTCCTTCCAAATGCTAAGTTAGTCGTTCGATAGACAGATAGATTCTAGTCTATTAATCTAGTCATTTTTTATGTAGAAAAGGAACATCACACATTCCTTTTCCTTATATTTTTAAGAATTTACGTACGGACATTAAGCTTCCCCAAATTCCAATAAAGGCTCCCATGATCACAAGGATTCCAGCCACTTGGAAAATAAATGGATTCACGTCTAATATTTGAATAAAATTGCCCTCTAATCTTGGTGCGATATAATCATATGCCTTTGTATATAACACGGAGATCATCGCGATTGGAATAATCGAACCCAGTACTCCGAGCATTAGTCCTTCTAGGAAAAACGGCCAACGAATAAACGAGTTCGTTGCTCCCACTAAGCGCATAATTTCAATTTCACGTCTACGAGCAATAATCGTAATTTTAATCGTATTTGAAATAAGGAACATCGCTGTAAAAAGCAAACCAACGATTAGCACAAGACCAACGTTACGGCTGACAGATAAAAAGCTAAATAGCTTTTCAACAGAGCCTTGTCCATATTTCACCTTTGTGGTGTATTCAAATTTATCAATTTGTTTCGCGACATTCATCGTATCAGTAGGATTCTTTGCTTTGACGATAAAGACATCATTTAAAGGATTGTCTTGCTCAAAAAGGTTAAATACTTCCCCTTCTTCTCCAAGACTTGCAATTAAATTATCAAGTTCTTCCTCTTTTGCAGAGAAGGTAACACTTTCCACTTTCGAGAGACTCTTAATCTGCTCTTCAAGCGCTGCTTGGTCTTCTTTCGTTGCTGCAATATCTATATGAACGCGGATTTCCACGTCTTCTTCAATCGAATCGGCTACCTTATTCAGGTTCATCATAATTACTAAAAACACGCCAACAAGAATCAATGTGACAGTTACGGCACTAACAGATGCAAATGTCATCCAGCCGTTACGACCAAGATTTTTGACGCTTTCTTTCATGTGACGACGGATCGTTCTAGCTTTCATAGCCGTAGTCACCTCGCATTTGATCTCTAACAATTTTTCCACTTTCAATCGCAATCACTCGATGCTTAATCGTGTTAACAATATCTTTATTATGAGTCGCCATCACAATGGTTGTCCCTCTTGTGTTAATCTCTTCAAAGATATTCATAATTTCCCAAGAAGTCTCAGGGTCAAGATTCCCTGTCGGCTCATCGGCAATCACAAGCTTGGGTGCATTTACAATCGAACGGGCAATAGAAATACGCTGTTGCTCTCCACCAGATAGCTCGGTTGGAAGCATTCTCGCTTTATGCTTTAAGCCAACGAGATCCAACGTCTCCATTACTCGCTTCTTTATATATTTCGGCTGTTCTTCGATAACTTCAAGTGCAAACGCGACATTTTCATACACATTCAACGTCGGAAGTAACTTAAAGTCTTGGAAAACCACGCCAATATTTCTTCGTAACAGTGGAACTTTTGAGGGTCTGAGTGTGGCAAGATTGATTCCATTAATCATAATCGAACCTTTTGTGGGCTTTTCCTCGCGGTACATCATTTTAATAAAAGTGGACTTTCCCGCACCACTTGGCCCAACCACATACACAAACTCACCTTGCTGTATATCTACATCTATACCATTAGCGGCAGTAACGCCGTTTGGATACTTTTTATATACTTCTTTCATTTGTATCATTTAATTATCACCTAAATTGTTTTTGTCATATCTATCAATTGGCCTTTGAATGTTGGTTACATTATATGGATGATGCTCAAATGAATTATCGTCGAAATTCGACAAAAGTTGACCGCTACATTAGACAGTATTCTTCATAAATCACATACAAGAAACATTATAGCACTATCCTAATACAAAAAGTTCTATAAAAATATTACATTTTCTTTTCAAGTATTGTCATATTATGGTGAGAGTTGGAAATAGTCATTATATGATTCGACATTATTGGCGGAATCCCTCTATTAAATGAGGGGGATTTGTTGTGGAATTTTGTATTTTTGTGGTGGTTTATTATGTAGAGGTAGACTTTGAGGGAGGCTATCAGTGAGTTTTGGTGATCTATCCGCGGGTTTTGTGGTTCCATCCGTGACTTTTGTGGTTCTAACTGCGAGATTCTGGTTTTTATCCCCGATCACCAAAAACAAAAAACGCCCACCAGGACGTTTTTCATCTACCATTATTTCTTTCCAGCTAACCATTCAGCAACAGTGGAAGCATCTTCGCCTTGTAGAAGTCCCTTTGGCATTGCGCCCTGGCCATTTGCAATTACATTTTCAATATCTTCTTTTGATAGACTAGCACCGATTGCATCAAGCTTTGGTCCTACTCCACCTTCGAGGTTTCCACCGTGACAGCTTGAGCATTTTTGCCCGTAAAGCTTTTCAGCGTCTCCGCCGCTAGCTGTTGTGCTGTCATCGCTTGCTTCCTCGCCGCCGCCACATGCAGCTAGTACAAATAAGGTTCCCATCAATAGTGCAAGAAGCTTCTTTTTCATTCAAACTCCCCCCTAAGGAAAAAAATACATAGTCGGTAATATTATACCAAGACTAGGCGCGTTTGAAACCCTCACCGTGCACCTCGGAAGCATCCATAACGATGACAAATGCAGACGGATCAATGGTTTTCACTAGTTGTTTCAATTTCGTGAACTCTGTTTGGTGCACGACGCACATAAGGATTGGCCGCTCGTGATCGGTATAACCACCGTATGCTGATAGTTTTGTCACACCACGGTCGATTTTATTCAGAATGCATTCTCGTACTTCCGCCTGATGGTTCGTTATAATCATGGCCATCTTAGAACGACCAAGACCAACTTGTACCAGGTCAATCGTCTTAGTTGTTACATACAAGGCAATCAATGCATACAAGCCGCGTTCAATATCAAACACGATCGCAGCAGACAGAACGATTAATCCATCGATAATCGCCACACATGTCCCTAGTGTTAGCCCTGTGTATTTGTTAATAATCTGGGCTGCCAGATCCGTTCCACCGGTTGACGCCTTTCCGCGGAACACGATTCCTAATCCAAGCCCCACTCCAATTCCTCCAAACAACGCTCCGAGTAGTGGATCATTCGTCCAAGGTTCGTAATCATTCGTAAAAAAAACAACCAATGGCAGGAAAATGGTTCCTACCAGCGTTTTTACACCAAAATTCTTCCCTAGTAAAAGAACACCAGCAATAAATAAAGGAATATTAAAAGTCCACTGAACAATAGCTGGTTCAAATCCAAATAGAGAATAAAGAATGGTTGATATCCCACTTACCCCACCAGAGGCAATTTGATTGGGTAATAAAAATAAGTTAAAGGCAACCGCCACAATAGCTGATCCGATTAGTACATATATGTATTCTAAAAATACTTCTGCCTTCGGATGGACTCCAGATGTCTTTTTTCGATTCATTAACAGTGTCTCCTTTACCAACCTCTATTTCAATAACTAGGCGAGTATAGCATGGAGGAAAAATGTTGTAAATGCCAGTGTACCAACGTGTTAAAGGGCTAAAAAACCTTCTTATTAATATGTACAAAATAAGACCGGGCATTCACCATGCTCGGTCTTATTACTGTTTATTTACGATTCCAACCGCGATCGTTTCAAGAAACGGACGAACGCTTGTCGATCGATTTTTGGCATATCGGATCATCATAATCACATCATGTAGCTCTTGTGGGGTTAAAAGCTCAATTGACCATTCCACAAATTCTTCGTTTGAAATGGTGTAGTTTTCAGTAGGAACTTTAATTTGTTTATATGTACGTAGTTCATCACGTAAAAGTCGTTTGTAATATTCATATTTTAGCTCCACCAGTTCATCCTCTTTGCGGAGTTTTTCGGTAAGATAGAGCATCGATTGCTCGGTAATCATAACTATTTTTCACCTCTGTCCAGCACGTTCGCATTCCCTACATAATGATAAACAAAAAACTTGCGTTGTGCAAAAAATTCTTGATACTTTCTCTATTATTTTTGAAAACCCTTTATCCTTCAAGGGCATTTCGTATTAATTTCTCTGTTTTTTTCCAGCCATTCCTAATTCCTTGACAAACGCATGATTTAATAGAAAGATTGTATACTAAATGTGAATCAACCGTAGGAAGGATGATTATGTGAAGGAGAAAAAACTAGGTTCGGTATTTTACATATCTGTTGTTATCATAAGTTTATTTGTATTATGGGGACTACTCGCACCAGAAAACTTGACAGAGTCTGCCAATGCGGCCCTCGCCTTTACTACGGGGACTTTTGGATGGTTTTATCTATTAGCTGCCTTTATCTTTTTAGTTTTCTCGGCGTACATGGCATTTGGACCATATGGAAAAATCAAGCTTGGGAAGGATGATGATGAGCCCGAATACTCGTACTTTTCATGGTTCGCCATGCTATTTTCTGCAGGTATGGGGATCGGGTTGGTCTTTTGGGGAGTAGCTGAACCAATCACTCATTATATCGATCCCCCGCTTGATTTGGCAGAGGGTCAAACAGCAGAAGCAGCTCGTTATGCGTTACGATACTCCTTTTTCCACTGGGGTCTCCACCCTTGGGCGATTTATTGCATCATTGCTCTTGGGCTTGCTTATTCACAGTTTAGAAAAGGAGAGTCTGGACTGATTAGTTCAACCTTTCGCCCTCTACTTGGAAACAGTGTCGAGGGGCCGATTGGAAAAGGAATTGATACATTTGCTACGATCGCAACGACGTTTGGTGTTGCGACTTCACTAGGATTAGGGACACTTCAAATTAACAGTGGCCTATCCCATGTTTTAGGAATTCCAAACAACACGACGATTCAAATGATCATTATCGCTATTGTTACCATCCTTTATATGGTTTCTGCTACCACAGGCCTAGATAAAGGAATTCGTTACTTAAGTAATCTGAACTTAGGACTTGCGGTCGGACTCTTATTATTTGTGATTGCCGTTGGACCGACCTCCTTTATATTTGATGCCTTTACTACTACCATTGGGGCCTACATAGGAAACATCATTCCGATGAGCTTCCGTTTATCACCTTTTACACAAGGAACATGGGTTGGCGCATGGACCCTGTTTTACTGGGCATGGTGGATATCCTGGGCACCATTTGTTGGAACATTTATCGCTCGCGTGTCTAAAGGAAGAACCATCAAGGAGTTTGTCCTAGGGGTCTTGCTTGTCCCAACCTTATTCGGTACCATTTGGTTTTCAGCTTTTGGAGGCTCCGCTCTTTTCTTTGAGCTTTTTGAAAACAAAGGAATTGTCGATGCGGTGAGCAACGATGTGACAACTGCCCTTTTTATCACCTTAGAGCAATTCCCACTTGGAACCATTTTAGCAGGATTAGGGACATTGTTAATTATTACGTTCTTCATTACCTCTGCTGACTCCGCTACATTAGTGCTTGGAATGCTCACGTCCAAAGGCGTGTTAAATCCCGCGAATTCTACTAAAATCATTTGGGGAGTGCTGCAATCAAGCATTGCTGCGGTGTTATTGTGGAGTGGCGGATTAAATGGGCTTCAAACGGCCTCGATTGTGGCTGCCCTTCCTTTTGCTGTGATTATGGTATTGATGGTTGTAGCATTGAGTAAGTCATTAAATGAGGAAGTAAAAGAGCAGAAACGGATTGAAAAGCGTCGGAATAAAAAATTAGACCAGCTTTTACAAGAAAGTGATTTATAATTAAAAGCCTTCTAAGCTTTGATACTTAGAAGGCTTTGCTATTTTATAAACTCAATTTTGAACGCAAGTACGCATTAATGAAAATGTCGAGATCTCCGTCCATAACTGCTTGCACATTTCCTGTCTCCGTGCTCGTACGGTGATCTTTTACCATCGAGTACGGATGGAACACGTATGATCGAATTTGTGATCCCCAGCCAATTTCCTTCTGCTCACCACGAATTTCTAAAAGCTCTGCTTCTTGCTCTTCAATCTTTTTCTGATAAAGCTTGGCTTGAAGCATCTTCATCGCACGCTCACGGTTTTTAATTTGCGAACGCTCGGTTTGACACGTCACCACGACATTCGTTGGAAGGTGGGTAATACGAACGGCAGAGTCTGTCGTGTTAATATGCTGTCCACCGGCACCACTTGCACGGTACGTATCAATTTTTAGATCTTCTGTACGGATGTCGATTTCAATCTCATCATTAAATTCTGGCATCACTTCACAAGAAACGAAGGAAGTATGACGACGACCAGATGAATCGAACGGCGAGATACGCACTAGACGGTGTACCCCTTTTTCCGCTTTTAGGTAGCCGTATGCATTATGCCCTTTGATTGCTAAAGTGACACTTTTAATCCCTGCTTCGTCACCTGGTAGGTAATCAAGCGTCTCCACCTTAAAGCCCTTCTTCTCTGCCCAGCGTGTGTACATACGAAGAAGCATCGAACCCCAGTCCTGAGACTCGGTCCCACCTGCACCTGGATGCAGCTCAAGGATGGCGTTGTTTTTGTCATATTCTTCACTTAACAACAGTTGAAGTTCGAATTGAGCAAGACGCTCAGAGAATTCCTTCAACTCGGTTGCTAGGTCATTTTGCATTTCTTCATCTGCTTCTTCACGAACCAGTTCATATGTTAGATCTAGATTTTCGTACACTTCGTATAGGTCATGAAATTCATGTACCTGATCCTTTAATGCGTTGGATTCAGAAATCACCGCTTGCGCTGCTTGCTGGTCATTCCAAAATTCGGGTTGAAGCATGACATCGTCAAGCTCCGCAATTCGTGCCTCTTTGTTTTCTAAGTCAAAGAGACCCCCTAAAGTCCGCTAATTTCTTAGCTGTTTTTTCAAGCTCATTACGAATATCTGCTAATTCCATGATTGTGCCACCTCTATAAGAATTTTAAT
>NZ_JAKFCQ010000036.1:0-48678 GCF_036676585.1 Robertmurraya sp. | reverse complement strand
GCGAGCTGCCAACCGCCGATTACATCCCCAACTGCATAAACATGATCGTGAGTGGTTTCCATCTTTTCATTAACTTTAATGAAGGGGCCGTTCTGTTCTAGATTAAGTTCTGTGACTGCGGATAAATTCGGGCGGCGTCCAGTGCTTACGAGTAATGTATCTGCTTGCAGTGTAAGCTCTTTTCCCTTTGCATCCTCACAAATGACCGTTTTCACGCCTTCTGTTTCTTGAACTCTTTGCACTTTTGCACCTGTATGGATATTAATTCCCTTTTTCTTTAACATCTTTGTTAAAAATTTGGAAGCTTCCGCATCTTCTGTAGGGATGATCCGGTCAGCAGCCTCGACGATGCTTACTTGCGCTTTAAGAGATGCAAAGATAGTCGCAAATTCAACTCCAATCACTCCGCCACCAATAATGATTACCGATTTTGGAATCTCCGGAATATCAAAGATCGTATCACTTGTATCAAACTGAACCGTATCCAGCCCTGCAATTGGCGGCACAGCAGGGGTCGACCCTGTTGCGACAATAACTTTTGCAGCCTTAACAGTCTCTTCCCCATCAGATGTTTTCACCTTCACTTCTCCGCCGGGTAGAACCGATCCATATCCGTTATAAACATCAATCTTCCCCTGCTTTAGTAGAAAGGCGATGCCTCCACGTAGTCGCTGAATCACATCATCTTTTCGCTTTTTCATTTTGCTAAAAGAAAAGCTAAGGTCACCAGTTTCAATGCCCCAATCCTTCGCCTTTTCAATTTGCTCAATGACTTCAGAATGTTTCAAATAGGTCTTTGATGGGATACAGCCGCGGTTTAGACATGTTCCACCAAGGAAGTCTGCCTCGATGAGAGCAGTTTTTTTACCCAGCTCCGCAGCATGTAAGGCAGCTACATAACCTCCGGGCCCTCCTCCAACCACAACAATATCGTAGGATTTCACCATGTATTATTCACCCCCTATACCAATAACTCGTATGGACTTTCGAGTATTTGCTTTAACTCTGTTAAGAACGCAGCAGCCGGTGCTCCATCCAATGCTCGGTGGTCGAAGGATAGACTAAGCGTCATCATAGGACGAATATCAAGTGCACCATTTATAGCAACAGGCTTATCTTGAATTCGACCGACACCAAGAATGGCACTTTCAGGCTGGTTAATAATTGGAGTAAATGCATCAACTGCATACATACCCAGGTTGCTAATGGTAAATGTAGATCCCTTCATTTGATCTGGCAGTAATTTATTTTCGCGGGCACGTTTACCAATTTCTTTTGCATCTTTTGTTAACTCAGCAAGTCCCTTACTCAGAACATCTTTAATCACTGGAACCATCAATCCGTCCTGGACAGCAACAGCTAGTCCGATATTTACCTGGCTATGCTGAATAATTTCGTCACCCTCAATTGATACATTCACCTGTGGGTGACGAGCTAGTGCTGCACCTACAGCTTTTACGAGGATATCAGTAAACGACAATCGGAAGCCTGTTTGCTTTTCAACCACAGGTAGAAGTGCTACGCGAAGTTCCTTTACCTTTGACATTTCCACTTCAGTCGTTAATGTTACATGCGGTGCTGTGTAAGCACTTTGTGCCATTCTGTCAGCAATTATTTTTCTCATACCCGTCATTTTTCTGCGCTGTGCTGCTGGTACAGAATCGGCTGCTGATGGTGCTGGCTTAGAAGAGTTTGCTGTAACCACATCCGCTTTAACAATTTTCCCGTTCGCACCGCTACCAGTTACGGAGGATAAGTCTACCTGTTCGGCTAAGGCAATTTTCCTTGCAAGTGGAGTAGCTTTTGATGCTGATGCAGTAACCTCTAGATGATTAAGCACATCTTTTTTATGCACACGACCATTTGGGCCGCTGCCTTTAATAAATACCAATTCAAGTTTATTCGAGCGTGCCATTTGGCGTGCTGCCGGGGTTGCACGTGGTTTCTCACCTTTTTGAATATTACTTACTAGTACAGGTTCCTCTTGACGTTCGGAAATTACCTCTTCTATTTGTTCCTCTGCTGTTGGTTCTTCCCCAGCAATCCCTGGTGAACTGTCAGGTACTTTTTCTCCTACTTCGCCAATGTAACCAATAATTTGGTTGACCGGAACTTCAGCGTCGACATCAAAGTATTTTTTTAATAATACACCTTCATCGTAAGCCTCTACTTCGATATTGATTTTGTCTGTCATGATTTCAAAAAGCGGATCACCGATTTCAACGGTTTCCCCTTCTTCTTTAAGCCACTGAAGGAGGGTACCCACTGCCATCGTGCTGCTTAGCTTCGGCATAAATATTTCTTTTGCCATATTGCCCCTCCTCCTTACTTATTCTTAACAGTTTCTTTAACAGCTTCGATAATATCTGGAACTTGCGGAATGGCCGCTTTTTCTAATTTAGGGTTATAAGGAATCGGAACCTCTTTACCGCCGAGTCGCTTGATTGGAGCATCTAAATAGTCAAATGCTTCGCTTTCAGCAACAACACTAACGATTTCTCCGCCGAATCCTCCCCGTTGGACGGCTTCATGTACAACGATTAATCGTCCGGTCTTCTTTACTGAATTTATAATGGTTTCTTTATCAAGTGGAACAATGGTACGAGGATCCACTACTTCTACACTGATTCCTTCTTTTTCAAGTTCCGCTGCTGCTTCCAGTGCTTTATGAACCATAATTGCCGTAGCTACAATGGTTACATCTGTTCCCTCACGTTTGATGTCTGCTTTACCTAACTCAATTTTGTAGGACTCTTCAGGAACATCACCAGTTGTTTTATACAATAGTTTATGTTCGTAGAAAATAACTGGGTTATCATCGTCAATGGCTGCTTTTAACAACCCTTTTACATCATAAGCTGTGGACGGCTGAACAACTTTTAATCCTGGGATATGAGCCATCCAAGCTTCGAGACTTTGTGAATGCTGGGCAGCAGCACCTGTTCCCGAACCAGCTGGTGTCCGTAGTACCATTGGTACTTTTCCTTTGCCTCCAAACATATAACGGGTCTTCGCAGCTTGGTTCACCATTTGATCCATAGCGATGGTGATAAAATCAGAAAATTGAAGTTCTAATATAGGACGCATTCCTGTTAATGCCGATCCTATTGCTGCACCAGCAATCGCCGCTTCTGAGATGGGTGTATTACGGACACGTTCAGGTCCAAACTCTTCAATCATTCCACGTGTGACACCAAAAGCTCCTCCATAAACACCGATATCTTCACCAAGAATAAATACATCATTGTTTTCACGCATTTCTAAGCTCATTGCTTCCCTTACTGCTTCTAAATAGGTTATTTGTCTAGTAGCCATGTTTTCTACTCCTCTCTTTACGCGTAAACGTCCTCTAGTAAACTATCAAGGGATGGTTCCGGGCTGCTTTCAGCAAATTTCACAGCATTGTCGATTTCCTGGTTTGCTGCCTCCTGAAGTTGTTTGGCGGTTTCTTCTGTTAATACACCTGCTTCGATTAACGTTTCTTTAAAACGCTTGATTCCGTCTTTTTCTCTCCATTCTTTTTCTTCTTCACGGGTACGATATTTTTTCGCATCGCTCTTGGAATGTCCTTTCCAGCGATAAGTTTTCATTTCGATTAATGTTGGGCCGTTGCCACCCCGTGCATGTTCAACTGCTTCATGAACGGTATTCATGATTTCAATCATGTCAAGACCGTCAACCACATGACCAGGGATTCCGTAACCGCTAGCACGATCAGCAATATTTTCTACACGAGTCATTTCTTTAACCGGACCTGACATTCCGTATTGGTTGTTTTCACAAATAAAGACAACGGGCAGGTCCCAGATGGCTGCTAGATTCACAGATTCATGGAAACTTCCTTCATTAGATGCTCCATCACCGAAGAAACAAAGAACCACATAATCTTCTTTTTTCATTTTGGACGTTAGAGCTGCTCCTACAGCAAGAGGAAGCCCCCCACCAACAATTCCATTTGCCCCTAAATTCCCTTTTTCTACATCGGCAATATGCATGGATCCGCCTTTTCCTTTACAATACCCTGTTTCCCTGCCGAAGAGTTCTGCCATCATCTTGTTAACATCGCCTTCTTTTGAAATACAGTGTCCATGTCCTCGGTGTGTGCTTATGATCTTATCTTTTCTGCCAATCACCGCTATAGAACCGGCCGCAGATGCCTCTTGGCCAACACATAAATGTGTTGTACCGTGGATTAACCCCTTCGCAAAAAACTGGTCAACCTTTTCATCAAAATAACGGATTAACCACATTTCTTTATATAAATCTTTTAATTTCTGCTCTGTAATCATCTCAGGAAGCTTTAATGTTTTAACCATCATTATCTGTTCCTCCTTTTACATTTGTTCTATACTGTTACCTTTGTAAACATCATATATTCTATCCACATTTTAGTCAAGAAAAAAACGTTATTTTTTTGATGCTTTTTAGTGGACAAATATTGATATAACAACAATGGTAACGGTTCCAAAAATGACTGTAGATTTTAAAAAAGGGAAAAAGAGATCAAGTTTCATTAAACTAGATCCACCTTTTCCCTTTTGTTTATTTCACTGAAATTACTGTTCCTTCATTAATAGTATTAGGGAAGGAATATGGAGCTGCAAACACCGCTCCAGGCAGCACTTCTTCCATAGGCTCCTGGAAGTAAATGGAGACATGCCCTAATTCCTTAAAATTTTTGTTTGCAAGGTCACCTAATGCAGTAATGGTGAAACTCTCTTCACCAAACTGAATCGTTCCTCCCTGCTTTAGTGGCTCCTCTTCTAGATTCTCAAATTCATGAATAACAGCCATTTCTCTTAATTCCTTCGGTGCTTGTGGACCAAATAAAATTAATATTTTATCTTCTTTAAACGTTGGTACTAATACTCCAATTTCTTTTACCACTGATTTTGTCATCTTGATCCTCCCATTTGTTCGCTTGTCTCTTTATAGTGTCACAAGTGGACGTTGTTCTGTGCTTGTTGGAAAAAGCTGATCTTGAAGTGATCGTAACTTCCATACAGTTGTATTTGTATCTAACTCCACATCATCTTGAGTTAGGAATTGACCTGTCTTGATATCTTTTTTCGCAACTACTTTCCCACTGATTAAACCAATTGGTATATGGCCGTTTACCTTCATGTCCTGGTGTGTTTCAAGGACACCACGCACACTATAGCCACCAATTCCATCTAAGGTCTCACCTGCTTTAATGTCCCGTTTTGCCACGGCAACGGTTTCAGAAATCGGTGCTCCAAGTGGATGAATAGAAGAATCATGTTCTAATACTGCTTTTGCGATTGTAATTGGAGTTTCTAAACTAGCTAAGTGGTATGGACGATAAAACACATAGTGTGGTCCGTTACCCACTTTTAAGTAGCGAAGTTCTTCGTCAACTGGCTCAAGGTCACTTTTTACAATGACGAATACTCCTGGTGCTAAACCGTTTACATATTCTACAACGCCGAAGTTATCTAGTACTCCTCCATTTTCCTTTAGGTCTAGTTTATCAGCAACATCTTGAACAGTTGCAGATACACCGTGCATTCCGACTTTATCTGGGACTAAACCAATCGCATTACTTAAAAGATTCATTTCAGCCATAGTTTTTGTTCCATCTTGGAATGCAGCTAGCATATGTGCACTCATGTGCTTTGCCTTGGCTTCTGCTGCAGCTACGTCTGGGTTTGATAGCGGGTTGAATGGATTGTTTTTGCCTTTCCCAGCAACCAATACTTCTAATCCCATTGTTTTAGCAAATTCATATAATTCTAGAGTCGCAGCTGGCTCATCCCCTGCAGAGCCTGTGTATACCAATCCAGCATTCGTAAACATTTGGTACATAATTGAACCGATTGTGATATCAACCTCTACGTTAAGTAGGACAATGTGTTTTTTCGAACGTAAAGCCTCCAGTGACACGTTTGCTCCCACTTCTGGAACACCCGTTGCATCAACAATCACTTCTACATGATTTGACTGGATAACATCCCGATAGTCGTTCGATACAACCATTGGATCTTTTCTCGTAGATTGTGAGGAATAATAATCTGCAGCTCTTTGTGCCGCCTGAACATTTACATCACAAACACCTGTTACGATCATACCAGGGATTTTAGAGATTTGTGCAATCATCCCAAAACCCATTTGCCCTGCACCGATTACCCCTACTTTAATTGGTGCATTTTCACGTTCACGTTGTAAAAGCTTAGTGTAAATTGACATGAATAATTCCTCCCAAAGGTTAATTAATACGCTTACATTTTCTTTTAGAATAGAAATCTTTTAATTACATTTTTAGTCTTATACAAATGTTATTGATTGTAACAATTCATTTACTTACGTAACATTTGTTACAATGCGTATCATTTGTTCCATACCCTTAGTTTAAGTGCTTATGTAAGCCTTGTCAAGTCGTAATATTCAAATATATCAGATAAAAGAGCAAATTAATGGAGTAGTGGAGGGTTGAAAAGGTTGTTTACGATTGCTGTTTAAGTCATTTATTATATTGGGGGGAGTGTAGGCCTATTAGAACGCATGAAAGTCCAAACAAGAAAAAGCTGCACAGTAGGAGTGCAGCTCGACTATTATCCTTCTACCAGCGCATTTCCTGTTGCTTCATCTGTAATCAGTACATGAATCAAACCGCCTTCTAATGCAGCTTTGATGGCTTGAACTTTTTCTAAACCAGAAGCAACCCCTATTACTAAGGGAATCGCTTTCAATTTTTCCAGTTCAATAGCTATCACTCTTTCATTCCATGAATTGTCTACAGGTTTTCCAAATTTATTGATGAAGTTATAGCAAATATCCCCTACAATTTCGTGATCATTAGTGATTTGCTGATGATCTGAACCCATGTATGCTTTAACCATGGTAGAGTCCTCAGGACGTCCTCCAATCCCGACAACTGCGATATTGGATTGTTCTGCTAGATTTAAAGTGCAACGTATGGAAGGCTGGCGAATCAATACTTCCTTCCCTTCCTTTGTATCGACCATTACTGGAACATGGAGCAACTCATACTTGGATTGAAGTGCATTTCCCACTTTGGAAACAATACTATTGGAGTGAATATCCACTTGTTCGTTCCCCATTCCCCCCACTAAAGGGACAACCGTAGCGGATGGAAATACCTGCACTGAATTGATTGCCTTAGCAACTTCTTTTAATGTTGTACCCGAAGAAATCCCGATGATTTGACCATCCCTAATTACTCTCTGCAAATACTCAGAGGTCGCTTCACCTAATTGTTTTTTTGAAGACTCATGACCTACACTCTCAATACACACTACTTCACGTAAATTGTATAGACGCTCAATTTTCCGTTCTAGATTTCTAAACTGATGAATTTGATCATCATGAATGATGATTTCAACAATGCCTTCCTCCCTCGCCTTTGTTAACACCTTTGAAACAAGAGAGCGGCTGATTCCTATCTTTTCTGCAATTTCCGACTGAGTCGCTCCTTCGTCATAATACATTTGTGCGACTTTCACTAGAATCCTTCTATCTTGAATAACCATAGCGATCCTCTTCTTTCATAACATACTGCCCTTACAAAAACCTTAAATTAATACATTCCAAAACTAGCAAAATAGGCAATCACAACAGATACAATACCTGTGACTAAGCGGCTGTATAATACGGCAGGTACTCCGTAACGCACCGTTTCAGGTTTAGCTTCTCCAAGGGATAGACCTACAGGAATGAAATCACAACCTACTTGACCGTTAATGGCAAAGAGTGCAGGTAATGCGTATTGCGGTGGAATATTCCCTAAGGCAATTTGTGTACCAATTAAAACCCCAATAACCTGCGCAATAACGGCCCCTGGTCCTAACACTGGAGATAAGAATGGCAGAGTACAGACGATAACGATTACTAGAAGCCCCCACAGAGAACCAGCGAGTGGCGTTAGTGCCTGCGCAATCCAATCACCGACACCAGTGTAGTTGATAATCCCCATTAACATACTAACGAAAGCCATAAACGGAAGAATATTTTTAATAAGGATATCCATTGTGTCACGGCCTGCCTGATAGAAAGTTCCGGTTACGTTACCGATTCCTTTCGAAAAACGCAGCAAGAGATTATCTTTTTGCTGACTAGCTACTTCTTTTTTCAACTCGGTATAGCTTTCTTTAAACTTTTCTTTATCTTTTGTATCGAATTTTGGCTCATCCGTTACTTCTTGTGCACCGGCGGACTGACTATAGCCTTCAGCAACCGCAACCTCTTTTGGTGTAACACCTGATACAAAGATATCATCAGTAATATATTTCGAAAGTGGACCTGACGGAGAAGAAGGAAGAACATCGACTGTTAAGATACGTTTCATCGGATATACGCCAATCCTTGCTGTACCACCACAGTCAATAATGACACACGCCATTTCTTCTTCTGGATAAGATCCCTTAAACCCATCAACTGCCTCAGCACCAGTCAATTCTGCAATTCTAGCAGCAACGGGATGGATTCCGCCTCCTGTAATTGAAACAATTTTATTCTTCTTTGCATTAGGTTCGATATAAAGTCCAACACCCCAGCCACCTGATCCTTTTGATACAAATACTCCACGATATGTCGTCATCTACAACCTCTCCCTTCTATGCTAAGTCTACGCCCTCTTTTTTCGCTAAATATTTTGTAATTAATTCTGTCACGATGCCACGAATTAAGATAACAACTACACCGACGATAAAGTAGCGGACAGCTAAGTCTGCTACTGGCAGACCTAATTCTTGGATTCCGTTCGCAATTCCTAGGTATACAAACAGCTCACCGGCATTTGCATATGGGAATAACCCTGTTACCGGGTGAACGAAAGATACCGCCGAATCATAGAAAGCAGGTTTTTGCTTTTCAGGTAA
This sequence comes from Robertmurraya sp., assembly GCF_036676585.1. NCBI lineage: Bacteria > Bacillati > Bacillota > Bacilli > Caryophanales > Bacillaceae > Robertmurraya > Robertmurraya sp. The sequence goes on along the minus strand of NZ_JAKFCQ010000036.1, from coordinate 39,820 downwards.
GAAACGACCGAAAGTATAGGCCATCGGGTTTGTTAACATGAGAACCGAAAGGACTGGCATTAGTGTATACCGAAGGATTGTATATTTTGCAGCAAACTGAATGATTCTTGTTACTCTGTCTTCCCCGACAAACTTCATCATTGCATAAGTAAATGTTAATAGAACAACCAGCGTTGGAACAATTCCCGTTACTAATCCCATAAACGTTTCGCCACCAGCCTGGAACATCCCGATAAAATGTTCCCCTAACCATTTAATCCATTCCATTTGTTTGACCCCCTTTTTATACTCCCATTGAAACTTTGTTCTTAGATATAGTTAACAATGCATTTTCACTCGCTTGTAATAATGCCTTACGATAAGCAGGAAGTTTGTTTTTCCCTTTTTCAGGAATCATATCATTCACATCACTAACAATTTCTCCCACATGTTTGCCCTTATAGTTATCTAACGGCTTGAACTTAGTTAAAACGGACATCCCCTTTAACATGTGACACTCATGTATGATGTAGTTGCGATCAACAACCAAAATGGCAATTGCTCCCGGCTTGAACTTTCCTCGTTCCATCCCTGAGAACATAAAATAACCGTCATCACCCTTGTAAACGCTAACAATTTTATCGATATTTCTCTTGTATTGCTTAATTTGAAAGAACGATAATAGATACTGTACAATGAGAATCGTACAAAGTATGAAAGCAAGTTGCATAAAATCTCTCCTTTTCCCACTTCATAGTTTAGTAGATTCCTAGGCCTCCTCTCTTATAATAACGCTTTCATTTTACTTTAATTCGCGAACAAGGAACAAATGTTACAACTTATAACTTCAGCGAAGTTGTTTTTACATTTGTTACAGCGTTTAACATTTGTTATAAACTAAGGATAATAAAAAGTCCCTCCACTTGTCAATAATCTATAGAAATAAAATTCTAATAATTCTGGAAGTGGGGAACATTTATTAAAATTTACCATTAAAATGATTTAACGTTGTGATCTTTTTACTATTTATCCCAGAAATATTTTTAATACCCTATTTAGTAGGTAGCAAAGGTACTTAGATAACAAAACTTATGAGAATATTAATAACCCTTTAAAACACCATGGTTCAACTCCCAAATAAAAGTAAAGAGGGCAAAACTTTAACAAACAAAGGAATAACAACCTCATGTTTGTTGAAGTCCTGCCCTCATGATCAGTTAATATTATTTTTAAGAACACCAATTAAATTGTAAGAATTATTCGTTATTTCACCGTCATCTGAATCTAAAACATAATCTACAGCTTCTATATAATATTCTTAATCCACTTTTACCCTCACTGTTATTTATATAAGAACCTTTCTTTAACCATGGTTTATTATCGTTAATCTAGAATAACACCTTCAATCTGTTCTTCGTTTATAAGAATAATCTCGTCTAAACATTTAATCTCAAGGTAACCATTATTATAATCAAAAATAATTTTACATTCTAAGCCTTTATAAACCACTGTTCCCAAAATATCACCTTTTAGTATTTACTTAACTGAAGTATTCTTTACTTAATATACAAAAGAGGTTACAAATCATATTAAATTTTTTTATCTACTGATTTGTAATAAAGGGGTACTTCTCTCTAAATTTTTTTAATTTCTAATAAGGCTATTTTTTACAGGTTATAGATTTTCAGTTGGATGGAATCTTTATGGTCGATTACTCTTCCAAAGCTAGGGTTAAATAAAGACTGTCGAGATTCTCGACAGTCTTTGCTAATCCGTACCTTCCAAAACAGACCGATAATAGTTATAATTCTTCACCATTCGTAGCTATAACATTTTTATACCAATCAAAAGATTTCTTTTTATATCTCTTTCGAGTTCCATTTCCCTCATTGTCCAAGTCTACATAGATAAAACCATATCTTTTGCTCATTTCACCGTTACTTGCACTAACAATATCAATGCATCCCCATGTAGTATAACCCCAAAGCTCTACACCGTCTTCAATAGCTGCTTTCATAGCTTTTATATGTTCACGATGGTAAGCAATTCGATAGTCATCTTCTACATAAAAATTTTCATCTGGGCTATCTATTGCACCTAGGCCATTTTCTACAATAAATAAAGGTTTCTGATATCGGTCATACAACTCATTCAAGGTTATACGTAAACCCAATGGGTCAATCTGCCAACCCCATTCACTAACCTCTAAGTATTGATTCTTCATGGATGGAACAATGTTTCCATCTGTTTTGTCGTTCATTTTTGGATCTGCACTTGTTAAACGTGAAGAGTAATAACTAAGTGAAATAAAGTCAACTGTATGTTCACGTAAAACCTCTAAATCACCATCTTGGATATCCAGAGTAATATTGTTTTCTTTAAAAAATCTTTTACTATAGCTCGGGTAGTAACCTCTTACTTGTACATCTATAAAGAAGTAATCCTTCCTATCTGCATTATATGCTTTCCATACGTCCTCAGGATGGCAAGTATGTGCATATGTTTTTCCAGCACCCAGCATGCATCCTATTTTAAATTCTGGATTGATCTCATGTGCTAATTTTGTAGCCAAAGCAGACGCTAACAGTTGGTGATGGGCTGCCTGGTATTTTACTTGTTCTAGATTGCTTTCGTTCTTCAAATCAATGAATCCACCAACAATAGGAAGATGAATAATCATGTTTATTTCATTAAATGTTAACCAGTATTTTACCTTATCCTTAAATCTATTAAATACAGCCTTACAGTAGTTCAGATAGAAATCTACCAGCTTACGATTTTTCCAGCCACCATAGTTTTGATATAGGGCAAAAGGGGTATCAAAATGATTAATAGTTACTAAAGGTTCAATACCATATTTTAAACATTCATCGAAAATAGAGTCATAAAATGCCAATCCCTCTTCATTAGGCTCTTTTTCATCTCCATTAGGAAAAATTCTTGTCCAATTAATTGAGGTTCTGAATGTTTTAAAGCCCATTTCTGCAAATAAAGCAATATCTTCCTTATAATGATGGTAGAAATCAATAGCTTCATGACTTGGGTAATATTCATAAGTTGTTTCTAGTGCCTTGTTTAGATCCTTTAAAGCTTCCCATCTTCCGTGATTAGCATCAGGCAATAAATCTGTTAAGGTTAATCCCTTACCGTCTGCTAAATAGGCACCCTCACACTGGTTTGCGGCTACCGCTCCACCCCATAAGAAATCTTTATCCATAACAATTCTCCTTACTTATTACGATTTTTTTCAGTGTTATTAATTTTCACTTATACTAAATAATAAAGGAATCAGTCAATCCTAATTAAGTTCTAAATAGAATTGACTGCATTCCTATTAGTTTTTCTCTATTCCAGTAGAAGTTTGAGAGACTACTGTAGTTGATTCCTTTTCTTTGTAAAATATATAAGTTAGTATGGTAGCAAGTAAAAATGAACCTAGCATTACAATTGCTATTACTATAAGTCCTAGTGGCATTCCTGATTCATCGGTTTTAATAAAACTTGGAAGAGCGAATACACCTTGCCCACTAATTTGAAAGAGCTTCGTGCCTGTGTATCCGATAAGTCCACCGCCTACTCCGGAAATCAAACAAACTAATGCTAAGAGTTTTTTCTGCGCAAGTAGGAATCCGTAAATAGCTGGTTCAGTAACTCCCACTATTCCAGCAGAAATACCAGCAGAAATTGCCAAGCCTTTTTTCTTCTTATCCTTTGTTTTTAATGCTATAGCTACTACTACCCCTGCTGCCGCAAAGGAGTGACCTGTAATCATTGGTAAAATTACATCGTAACCCATTGTAAAGAAGTTCGCAAATGCAATTGGAACTACTGCCCCGTGTAATCCAAATATAACCAATGGAATCCACAGTGCACCTACAAGACCACTTACTAATGTCGGACTGATTTCATAAGTACCCACAATAGCTGATCCTACTGCTTGGCTTAGTAATACAGCAACTGGTCCAATAATTAAAAACGTGAAAGGAACGATAATTAGTAATGTAAACATTGGAACTCCAAAACTGGCAATTACAGTTGGTGTAATTTTCTTAATTCTTTTTTCGATTTTCGAGGCTACATATGTAGCTAAAATAGCTGGTATAATAGTTGATGAATAATTCATTAGAATCACTGGAATATCAAAAAGAGTTGTATAAACTGGTGATTCAATAATGGTTCCTTTAAAGAGTACTTTCAGCGGTTCACCACTCATCATCGTCGCGATCGTTGGATATACTAAACTCGCGCCGATAGCCATTCCAGTAAACTCATTCATTTTAAATTTCTTTGCTGCTGTATATCCCACAAAAATTGGGAAGAAGTACATCATACAATCTGCCACTGTATAAAATAACTGATAAGTTCCACCGTCTCTAGATAGCCAGTGTACTGAAAGTCCTAGTGCTAAGAAACCTTTAATAATTCCTGTTGCTGCCATGATGCCAATAAGAGGAAACATAATCCCTATAAAGGTATCTAATATTCTATTCATTACTGATTTATTTTTTTCATTTTCGTTCTCATCTGATACAGTGTTTTCTAACTTCAATCCCGCTAGTTTTACTACTACTTTATATACATCCGCTACGTGATTTCCAATGATTACCTGATACTGCCCGCCAGCTTGAACAACCGACAGAACATCATCCATATTGTTCAATCCATTAGTATCTGCAATAGACTCATCTCTTAAAGTAAACCTTAGTCTAGTTGCACAGTGAATTAAACCTAGAATATTTTCCTTTCCTCCAACTTTTTCTATAATCTCTTTGGCTAATCCTTCATATTTCATTTTTGGAACCCCCCTATTAAGAAATACAATAATTTAAAGCTTATTAATGGCTAACTTTACCGAGATACTGTCCGTTCTGAGCTAACCCTCTACTCTCAAGTAAAAACTCTTTTACGTTTTCTTTATTAGTAAAAATGATCATAATAGTAGATTCTTTTTGTTCCCTCTCAATTATGCGCAAATCCATTGTTGCTAACAATGAATTTTCATCAACAATGTCCCCAGGTTTAACAAAGAGTTTAAAAGGAGCTCCGTTTAGAGCCACAGTATCTATTCCCATATGGATTAATACTTCATCTCCAGCATTAGTAAGAATACTTATTGCATGTTTAGTAGGAAAAATACTTACTATTTCTCCTTTGACAGGTGAGAATACCTCATTTGATTCAGGGATAATTGCATATCCTTCCCCTAATATTTTTTTTGAAAAGACAGGATCGTTTACTTCTCCAATATCTACTACTTTTCCAATAGTAGGTGAAAAGAAGATCGTATCTTTCTTTTTTTTCATTAAATTAAACATTGATTTTCACCCTTCACCTTTAATTCTAGAACCTCATAAATGTTTATAAGATTAATATATATAAGGATTCTATTTATTGCTCCTCTCGTTTTTATTATTCAGCAAAAATCATATGACTACGCTTACATATATATATCTTACTCTGTTTCTTTTCCTATAACCTTTTAGATTTTAACCTACTATATTACTATTGTTACCTTCTTAATTATTACTTATAAACGCTTACAAAGTATATTAAGAATTAGCATATGATTTTTAACCTACCACTTTCCTCATTACCCAGATTGCAAGTTAAGAATTCGATTATCAATTAATACGAGCTTTTACTGTTTTTGTTTTTTGATAGGTATCTAATCCCATAGCCGCTAGTAATATTACCCCTTTTGCAATATATTGTGCATATATACCCAGCCCAATGATTTGCATACCGTTGGCAAGTACCCCAAGAATAAATACACCAATTACAACGCTCCAAATTTTGCCTATACCGCCTTGGATCGCAACACCTCCAAGAACAGCTGCGGTAATACAAGTAAACTCACTTCCAACGGCCATACTGGCATTAGCAGAACCTGTTCTTGCAACTAACAATACGGCTGCAATACCGAAGAAAATACCAGCAAGCATATAGATTTTAATCTTAGTAGAATTTACCTTTATACCAGCGAGACGCGAAGCTTCTTCATTACTACCAACTGCATAAATATGTCTTCCAAAATACGTGAAATTTAAAATAAAACTAGCTAAAGCTATTAAGATAACCATTATAATTAGAGGGATGGGTATTCCAAATAATGAGCCTTGGCCAATTACTTTAAAAGATTCAGGTAGATTGAAAATAGCTTTCTGGTCTGTAAAAATATTGGACATACCAGAAAAAATGGTCATTGTACCTAGAGTAACCATGAATGAATTAATTTTTAGTTTTATAGATAAAACTCCATTTAATAGACTCAGTAATGTACAAATAGAAACCCCAGCAAGGATAGCTAAGAATATGGGAAGATCCCACCAAACAAGACTAGCAGCCGTTACAACTGCTCCTAAACTTAAAGAGTATCCTGCTGCTAGATCCACTCCACCACTTATAATTAAGAATGTCATTCCTAATGTTGCTATTACTAAATAAGCATTCTGCCATATAATATTCTCTAAATTTACCATCGTAAAGAACCTAGGATCTAATACTCCAAAAATCACCAAGCATAAAACAAAGACAAATAATACCGCATATTTTCTTAAGAACTCATTAAATGAAGGTTTTCGACTAATATTCGTCATGTTTACTTGTTTGCTCTCAAGTTCCATTAAAGACCCCTCCTGTTTATTTATCAGATGACGCAAGTTCTAGCACTCTTTCCTGACTAAATTCAGATTTCAAAAGTTCCCCTGTAAGTTTCCCTCCAGACATTACTAAGATACGGTCACTCATTCCTAGTAATTCTTCCATATCGGATGAAACCATGATGATAGCTTTTCCTTGATTGGCAAGATCTCGCATTAAATGATAAATTTCTTCTCTTGCACCTATGTCAATTCCGCGTGTAGGTTCATCAAATATTAAAACCCCAGTCTTGGTTGCAAGAACCTTTGCTAAAACTACTTTTTGCTGATTCCCACCACTTAAGTTTTGAACTTGCTGTTCCAATGAATGAGCTTTAATTCTTATTTGGTTTTGATAGGAATTCGCTTGTTCCTTTTCAGTACTGCGCGAGACAACTCCATATTTTGATATTTTTGTTATATTAGAAATGCTTATATTCCACCTTATAGATTTTTGGAGGAAAGCCCCCTGGTGTTTTCTGTCCTCTGGAATAAGTCCGATCCCTAACTCAATAGCACGTGCTGGGGATTCTACCTTTACCTTTCTACTATTTATCCTTATCTCACCTGATACTAGTTTATCTGCTCCAAATACCACTCTCATTAATTCTGTCCGACCAGCACCAACCAAACCTGCAAATCCAAGTATCTCACCTTTTTTTACATGAAAAGAAACATCTATAACTCCATTGCCAGAAACATTAATCGCCTCTAGAGCTATTTCACCCTGTTTAATATCAGAGCTAGGATACGTATTTTTCAATTCCCTTCCAACCATTAAGCGAATTAAGTCTTGTCGATTCGTATCTTCTATATTTTTTGTGCTTATATATTTTCCATCACGAAGTATAGTTACTCTGTCTGCTAATTGAAAAATCTCATCAAAACGATGGGATATATAGATAATCGTAGTGCCATTAGCCTTTAAATCATTTATTACTTCGTACAATTTTTCTACCTCCGCAATTGTTAACGGCGCGGTAGGTTCATCCATAATAATAATCTTCGAGTTTTTATGGATAGCCTTTGAAATTTCTACTATTTGTTTATAGGCTGGTGATAGATTTTTTACTTGTTTATTTGGATTAATGTCGACATTAAACTTTTTAAATATCTCCTCTGCCTTCTTGTTCATTTCTTTATAATCCACAAATGGTTTATTTGAGATTTTTTCCCCAATAAATATATTTTCTGCTGCAGTTAGAGAATCAAATAAGTTAAACTCTTGATATATAACTGATATCCCATTTAAAATAGACTCTTGTGGTTCTAATTTTTGATAGAGTTTACCATTTACTACTATTTCTCCTGAATCTGGTTGAATTGCCCCAGCAACTATTTTAATAAGAGTGGATTTTCCAGCACCATTTTCTCCGACAATTGCATGAACTTCGCCTTTATTAAACGATACACTCACATCGTCCAGTGCCACTACACCAGGGTATGATTTTACAATATGTTTTAAAGACAAAACAGTATTCTCCATATCTCATTCTCCTAAAAAATAAAATAATAATATTCAATTTTATAGGGATTAGGAAATTATGCTTAATCTCCTAATCCCCTGTTACATTATTACTTTGTATACTTAAATAAGATATTTAATAATTATCAACATTTTCAGGGGTTATCTGAGAGAGTACTGAGTAATCGTCTTTTTCTTCTAGTGTTCCGTCGAGAGCAGCAATAGACTTGGTAACAATCGTTTCATACATTGCGTCTAACCCAGTACCTAGCATAATTGTTCCTCTCCAAACACTTTCATTATTGACTGATTTTTTAATAGAATCAGAAGCGGCAGGATTAAAGTCAACACCAAATGCTGCAAAGTTAGCCTTATCTTTAACTGGTGAATTCATTGACATAATATGTGCATCCACACCCATAGCAGTATCAGAGTTATAACAAAGAATTACCTTCACCTCTGGATTGGTTAGTAGAAGGTTTTCAGCTGCAGATTGTCCACTTTCAGTAGATGTGTCAACTCCAACAGTTTCCACAACTTTTGCCTTTGAAGTATATTTAGTAATTTGTTTTAACCCATCACTTCTTTCAGCTGCTGTCGGTTTGTCTCTATTCTCGAAAATAGCTACCTCTACACTTCCGTCAGCCGCTTCTGGAAAGTTCTTTTCAATCCAATCTGCTGCCATTTTTGCCTGTTCTTCCCCTACTTTTCCTTCGTCTGCTCCTAAAAATAGATCGTATTGAGAAGTTTTTTGACTGAATGCAACTACCTTTATTCCTTGATCAATAGCTTTCTCAATTACACCTGATAGACTTGAAGGGTCTACAGCCATAATGATAATTTCATCCACACCTAAAGAGATAAAATTTTCTATTTGCTCAATTTGTTTGGTAGGATTAAAATCAGCAGATGCAACTTCAAACTCATAACCTAGCTTCGTAAATCTTTCATCGAGTTGTTCAGCCAGCCCAGATAAAAAATCCCCATCAGTACTTAAAGTTGAAAAAACAATCTTCTGTTGATCACTATTTTCCTTTGTGTTAGTCGATGTTTCGTTATTTTGGCTACAAGCAGTTAAACCCAAAATCAGTCCAATCATTCCCAAAGCTATTAAGATCTTTTTCATTCTCTTTTCCCCCTGTACTGTTTTAGTTTATTTACTGAATATTCAAATAAATATAATCATGATAGTTCTTTTCTTCTCTGACCTCCTTTACAAAGATTTCAAAATTTTGTTAAAGCCAACTAATTTGAATACGCTTACATTTTTATGTTACTTTTTCAAAACAAGTATTACCTTACGATTCTTAACCTTCTAATAACTAATTTTGTGCAATTCCAACTCAAAAAAAGCCGAATATATTTGAGGTTAAAAATTTGTATGGGAATTTTAACTTTTTCAACAAATTTATGTTAATTAAACTGGAACCAAAAATTATATTTTAAAATAAAAGACCGTAATCAAACTCAAAATTCTCGAGCTTGTCTACAGTCTGATATGCTAGAAACATTTAGCATCTATTCACTTTTATTCTAGTTCTAGAACTTTTGTATTTGTTCCAAAGAATGGAACTGGAATATATGAAACTCGAACACCTTGAGTTAACGTGATCTCATGTGGTCCTTCTTGAAGTCCACCCGGTTGGTCAACAAAGATAATACCTTCTACACCATATTCCCATTTGTAAGTTGTAACCGTCCACATTTCATCAAGTGTAAAGTAAGTTTCACCATCAGGGGAAAATTTAATTTTTTCTCTTGGTACCACTTCACCATCTACCTTCAACTGAATATCCTCGATCATAGACAAAGGGATTCCACGGTAATAAGTAATACGGGTACGCAATTCATAGCCAATAACTTCTCCATCTATCTCCACATTTTTGAATCCTTTTTCGGATAATACATAGTTATCAAACATTTCCTATCACTCCCTTAACCTATATATTTTTTCAGCATTTTTTGGTGTGCTCGTACCTGACTGACCGCATCAATCTCTGTTCCAGGAAGAGCAAAACGTCCACCCTCGTATTCACTAGCTATATAGCCATTAAAATTATTTTCCTTTAAATAATTAATAAATTGATCGTATGCAATGGAATATTCGATCCCTTCATCAGTGATTTCCCAAAACTTCCCATGGAAGTGTTTAATATATGGTAAATATTTATCTAAGTCACTAAAAGGCGTAATTTCATATCCACCTGCAAAAATTAAATATTCCTGATCAATTTTACTTTTTATCATTGCTTGAACATGAGCTGGAGCAGTCCCAGGATGACTAATATGTAGTACATCACGACCTTCCGCAAACTCATTATCGATGAAATCTGCTAATTCCTTATTTAGTCCCTGTTGAAGAAAGAATTCAGTTGAAACTCGTGGATGCTTACGACAGAATATGCCTGTATCAACTACTAAACCTAAGTAAGGTGAATTTACTCTAAACATTATATCTGTAAACTTTTTGGTTTCTGGATGATCAAGACCCATTCCCCCATGAACTTCTAGAGCCATAACAACATCAAGTTCTTCTGCAAGTGGGAGAGCATCTTCGATAATATCCGTTGGTGTTAAAGAAACCAGGCGCACCAGTTTAAATCCTAATTTATTTGCTAAAATAAGCTCATTTTTTAGTAATTGTAAATTTTCTTTTTGAGTTAATAATCGATTTCGATATAACTTTGTATTAATGAAAATATCATTACAAGTTGGAAAAATATTATACTTATTTATTAATTCCTTCCAGTTTGCTACCTCTTCATCAGAAACGAAAGGGGCATTTTTCAGCATTTGGTCACTAATTAATTCAACCCCTTCAACACCCTGCTGAGCCAACTCCTTTAAACAATCTTCTAATGTCATTTTGCCTCTAGCAAACTCGTCTTGATAACTATATAAAGATACAGCTGTTTTAATAGTACTCAATGACTTTACCTCCTGTCTTTTTATACAAGCTTTCAGATAATTTCACTTATTAAGCGAAAAATTGTTTTAAGTAGTTTCTACTAATTTTGATAGAATCTTTCTTTGAGTTTAGTGAATCCTCAAAAGACTTGTCCTCAACCTCTATAACCGCATATCCTCGATATTGAATGTCTGTTAGTGCTGACACATATTTACCCCAATCCACATCCCCAAGTCCAGGCAGTTTAGGTGAAATATATTGAAGAGGTGTAGCCATAATCCCTACATCATTTAGGTGATCTTTATATACTTTTATATCTTTAAAGTGAATATGGAACATTCGATCCTTAAACTCATAGATAGGTTGAACATAGTCCATTTGTTGCCAAACAAAATGCGAAGGGTCAAAATTCAGTCCAAAGTTTTCATTTGGAATTAACTCAAATGCTTTTCTAAAAATGGCTGGAGTGGTCAATAGATTTTGCCCACCTGGCCATTCATCATGAGTAAATAACATCGGGCAATTCTCTATAGCAATTTTTACACCGAGTTCCTCTGCAAACTCGACTAATGGCTTCCATACTTCCACCATTCTTGTTAAATTTTCATCAACTGTCTTATGCTGATCTCTACCAATAAATGTATTTACTAAATTAACATTTAGCTTTTTGGCTGCTTCAATACATTTTTTTATATGAGCTACATAATAATTACTTTTCTCTTGATCAGAGTCGAGTGCATTCGGATAGTATGCAATTGCAGATATTTCAATTCCCTTTGACTCTGTATAACTTCTAATATAATCAACATCTAAATTGTCTACATCAATATGGGTAACCCCAGCATATTTTCTTACTGCTTTTCCTTTTGGCCAAGCACATAACTCTACACACGTAAAGCCATTTTCTGATGCGAAATCGATTACTTCTTCAAATGTACATTCATCAAGAATGGCACTATTAAATCCTAGTTTCATGGCTATCCTCCTTCTTTATCTAATTATGAAAGCTCGATAACTTTTCCTGTTTCGGCTGATTTATAAATTGCTTCTAAGATTTGTGTTACGACTAATGCTTGTTCTGGCTTAACTAAAGGTTCGGTATCATTTAAGATGCAGTCAATCCATTGCACAGCTTCTGCATCACGCTGTTCTAACGTAGCACCTGAGAATCCAAATACTCCGCCTGCATCGGATGGTTGTGTTTGCACAAGTTGGCCATGAGCTGCCTTATTGAATACTACATAGCCTTGATCCATAAAAGCTTTACCAAACATTTCAGCTCCACCTTCTGTACCACAAAGTGTCACTTGTGCTTCTTTTGGGTTGATCATGTTCAAGGCCCATGAGGCTTCTAAATAAATAGTTGCTCCATTCTCCATCTTAATAAAACCAAAAGCAGAATCTTCTGTTTCAAATGTTTCTGGATCCCAAGGTCCAAACATATTTCCTTCTGGCTTATCCTTAAGTTTTTGATAAGTTGACCCAAACACACTTTTTGGTTTGTAGTTGTCCATAAACCATAATGTTAGGTCAAGTGCATGTGTACCAATATCAATTAATGGTCCACCACCTTGTTTTTCTTTATCAGGAAATACCCCCCAAGTTGGTACACCACGACGTCTTACAGCGTGAGCCTTAGCCATGTAAATATCTCCAAGTTCGTTATTGCGGCAAGCAGAGTAAGTAGCTAATGAGTCAGCACGGAAACGATTTTGATATGCAACCGTAAGTTTCTTCCCTGTACGCTTGGCTGCATCCAACATCTTTTTTCCTTCCTCATAGTTAATGGCCATTGGTTTTTCACACATAACATGCTTACCAGCTTCTAATGAATCAATAGTAATGTAAGAGTGAGAAATATTTGGAGTTAACACATGAATGACATCGATACTTTTATCCTTCAGTAGCTCTTTATAGTCCTCACAAACAAATGCATCTTCCGTTCCATATTCTTTGGCAGCCTTTTTAGCTCTATCTAACTCTATATCACAAAAAGCGACTAGTTCTACCTTATCTTTTAACTTTGATAATGCTGGAAAGTGTTTTTGATTTGCAATACCACCACAACCGATAATACCAATTCTTAATTTACCCATTATTTTTTCCTCCTGTATATATAATCATAACACCCTATTATTTAGGTATTGATTTCGCTTACATACTTATCATATCGTGATTTATAATGTATTCCTTTTCATTATTTAACTAAGGAGATGCAGAATTTCGTCAAATTTCCGTTTATTTTTTTTAATAGGATTACTAGGTTAAAAATAACCATTAAAATTTTATCCTATTACAAATTTTCCTGAAATAAAAAGGTTAATGATCAACGACCATTAACCTTTTTGTTATTAATCAAATAATACTACCTGGTTTAATTCATCGGATAAAAATGCGGCTTCAATTACTTTCATTACCCGTAATACTTCTTCATTTTTCACAAGAATTTCTCCTTTTCCTTCGGTTACGTCAATAAAATTATGATAGAATTCACGAACATCTGTATCAAACCGAGGAATTGGATTCGTGTTAACCGTATCTAATTCTCGAGGGGCCATTGTCTTTGTTAACCCTGCACCAGCCTCAATTGGAGTGGCATCTTTATCATTAAATGTTTTCAAGGTAATTACTTGACCATTCATTTCCCAGTCTTCTATAATAGCCGTCCCAGTTGTACCGCACATATACCATTTAGGTAGAGTAATGTAGTTGCACGTCCCGACCTCTACGAAAGCCGTTTTTCCACTTTCGAAATTGATTGTTAGTCTAAATCCATCGTCCACATCATTCCCTAGTACATAACTCATTTTACATTGCAAGCTAGTAATCTTCTCTTTTATCATGATAAGTAATCTATCAATTAAATGAACACCCCAATCCAGCATCATTCCCCCACCAAATTCCTTTTGATGACGCCAATCACCAGGAATTCCTCGAGAACCTTGAACACGTGTTTCTAGATGGAAAACATCTCCTAAAATACCTTCGTCATATAATTTCTTCATTACTAAATAATCTTCATCCCAACGTCTATTCTGATGAACCACAAAAACTTTATTGTAAGTTTCAGCAGTCTCTATAATTTCCTCTAGTTGTCTACTATTTAAAGTGACGGGTTTTTCACATATTACATGTTTTCCTGCTTTTAAAGCGGCAATCGCAATATCCCTATGGCTATCATTAGGTGTAGCTATCAATACGGTATTCACTGTGCTGTCCTGTAGAATTTCTTCATAACTTTTATATACATAGAAACCTTTATCTATAGCAAATTGCTGTCTAGTTTCTAATATGTCATAAATACCAGCCACTTTTATTCGACTTATTCCGCTTAAAATTTTCCCATGCTGGCTCCCCATTCCACCAAATCCTACAATCGCAATGACATGTTCTACTGACATTTATTTACCACCCTCTCTAAATTATTGTTGTTTAACTAATGATGCTGCTCCAATTACTCCAGCGTCATTACCTAACTTCGCCAGTTTAATTTTTGTACTAGTTCTAACTTGTGGGAAAGCAAACTTCATAAAATACCCTTCAATTCCTTTAATTAATACCTCCCCAGCTGCAGATACTCCACCACCAATAACAATCGTCTCGGGATTTAATAGATTAGCAATGTTGCTACAAGCTAAACCTAAGTAATAATAAACTTTATCTAACACAGTGATGGCCAACCTATCCCCTTTTTTGGCCAGATCAAATACTGTTTTTGCAGTTACTTCTTGCCCATCGTCAATAAGCCATTTCAGCTCTGATTCACCCGCATATTTTTCTGAAAAATCTCTTGTTAAACGGACAATCCCTGTCGCGCTTGCAACTGTTTCTAAGCACCCTTGATTACCACAAGTACAGTGATATCCGTCTTCATCAACAATCATATGCCCAATTTCACCTGCCGCTCCCTTAATTCCATGAATTAACCGACCGTCTGCGATTACTCCTCCACCAACCCCAGTTCCTAATGTGACAAAAACAACATCTAATCCGCCCTCTCCAGCACCTTTCCACTGCTCTCCTAATGCGGCTACATTTGCATCATTATCAATAAAGAATGGTATATTTGTACCTGTTTCGATTAACTTTCTTACAGGTTGTAATGAACTCCAATTTAAATTGTACGCTCCGATAACGGTTCCTTCTTTACGATCAACTGTTCCTGGTGAACCCATTCCAATACCTAAAAAATCACTAGATGATAGTCCGTATAGCTGTAGTCTGTTTTTAATCGATTCTATAATACTTAGAACAATATTTTTCCCATTGTCTTGAATATCTGTTTCAATACTCCATTTTTGCTGTACTTCACCATCTTCAGTTAAGATTGCAAATTTAACTGTGGTGCCTCCTAAATCAATACCGATTAATTTTTTCATTTGTTCTCCACCTTTTAAAATTTAAGAAAGCACTAAAGTTTTTTTGTTACTTTCGTCAAACAAAACAGGTTTTTGTAGTCTCGAAGCTTCGTAGAAATGATCAATAATATCCATCATGTACACACCATGTTCAGCAGGTGGTATGAGCTCTTCATTATATAAAATGGCATGAACAAAATGCTCAAACTCATTTAGTAACTTAATATTCGAATTCAGTTTAGGTGTAATATCAATACAAGTATCAAGTATTTCAGAATAGATTTTTAATTCCCCATTGATGATGGAAGCACCACCTTTTGACCCGAGTAACTCTATATAAGTCATATCATTCTCAATATTCGATGCCCAACTAAACTCAAAATCTACTGTTGACTTATTTTCTAATCCTATAAAGCCTATAGCAGAATCTTCTACATTAAACACTCCGTTAGGATCTCCTTTATAACCGTTTCTATTACGTGTGGTTGTTTGATCAAAGTTCTGATAGGTTGATCCAGTAATATAATGAGGCTCTGGATTCCCCATTAGAAATAAAGCCAGGTCAAGATAATGGACACCTAAGTCTATCATTACTCCTCCACCAGAATATTCCTTATTGGTAAACCACGTCCCTCTTCCCGGTATCCCGCTTCTTCTTTTCCAACCTGCTTTTGCATGATAAATATCTCCAAGATGTCCTTCGTCTATAAACCTTTTTAAGAATACTGCTTCATTTGTAAATCTGTTATTTAAGCCCACCATTAGTTTTTTTCCAGACTTGTTTCTTGCTTCTACAATTCTTTTTGCCTCGTTTGCATTCATGGCTAATGGCTTTTCACAATGCACATTCACACTACTTAAAAGCGCATGAATAGATATCTCAGCGTGTAGAAAGTTCGGAGTACAAACACTGACAAGATCTAACTCTTCATTGTTTAACATCTCCATATAATTACTATAAACACCCTTTATTCCATACTTACCCGCTAGTCGCCTTGCACTCTCAATATTTATGTCGCAAATAGCAACTACCTCAACATTAGGAAGAGAAGCATAATTACTTAGATGTTTTCTCTCTGCATTACTACCTGCACCTATTAATCCATATCTTAATTTCTTTGTTGTCATATCCTTTCTCCTCCTAAAATTTCTTATGAGAACGCTAGCTTTCTCATATAATTTATTGTGTAATCAATTCCTTTTTCGCCTAATTCTCCTGTCCATATTGGTGAGTGTGGTTCGATACTTAGTCCACCTGTATACCCTTTTACTCTTAATAGGGAAATAAACGTTTTCCAATCCGTTTGATCTAGTCCTGCTGGTGGATCGTCTACTCTTTGTCCATTAACTATTAACGATCCCTTAAGATGAACATGATTAAAACGCTCACCCCAATCTAGGGTTTCCTGCAAATAATCTCCTCCGAAATATCTACTATGGGAAGGGTCAAATTTAATCCCTAATTCTTTTAAATGACCATGAACCAACTTCCATGTCTCTGGATTGTGAACAAAATTTACTTTACGACAATTGTAAGTTGATATTTTCACACCCTTTGGTTTTGCGTAATCAATAAGTAGTGAAAAAAACTTTATAGCTGCTGAGCAATTTTCAAAGTAAGATATTTCATCAACATAATTACAGCCACTAACAAAATTAGGACAATCTAGTTCACTAGCTACATCAATTAATCGATAACACCTCTCGAGTTCGTCCTCAATAATTCCCCCGTTTTTATCAATGCGAAGTGACTTCCATCTCCCAATTGACCCTATACTAATTTCATATTTATTTTTCCAATCAAGTAACTGATTCTTATTTTCATAAAATGTTTTAACGTCTTGGCCATCATTTACACATAGTTCTATAAAACCCAAACCTTTTTGCTGTGCTCGTTGAAAACTCTCCTCATTTGGTGTAGCGATAATACCTAATTGCATAAATCTCACCTATTTCCATCTCTATGTTTTGTTGTCTTCTTTTGGATTACGCTTACATTTTTATTTTACTCTTTTAAATCATTTACTTCTGTCATCCTATTAATCAACTTAGTCTATATTCTTCATGTATTTTGGTTTCCAAAGATAACAAAAAAAAAGAGGTTAAAAATCAACGTATGATTTTTAACCTCACATTTTAATCAAATAACAAGTTAATTTCAAAAAGTCTAACCTCGTGTGGTTCAAGCTGAGCTTTTAATACAATAGATTGTCCCTCTGCAACCGCATGCTCCACTTTCATATGTGGTATACAAATTTGTCTAAGATATTTAACTTCATCGGGTTTTATGTCATCAACAGCACCAAATTTCAGCCACTCGTCGAGTACACTTCCATTTGTTCTATTAAGTTTTGTCTCTTTTATACGGTATTTTCCATTCTTTATTCCTTGTATTTCTAATGAACAATCAATTACTTCTGTATCTTCAAAGATCTCATACTGATCATAAATCCCTGTACTCCCCTCAGGATATAAGTAATAGGAGTACTTAAAATGTTTATAGTTAAAACATAATATTTGATACCTGTCTCCTGATTTCTTTGTGACAATATAATTGTCCCCTTTAGAAACTAACACTTCTCCTAATTGATTTAACAACATAAACGCATGATAACTAGGTTTTTGTATTCCATTCTTGGTTACTAACCCTGCTCCACCATATAAAAAGCTTTTTGAATCTCTAAAATCACTAAAAATATCGGATGAGAGCCAATATCCAATCATATTAATTTTATTTTCGCTTATGTTGTCAACGATGTTCTTAACAATATAAGGTGCTTTAAAACAACTATCATTTAAAAAGTTTCGATTAGAAATAGAGATATTCCATTCCGTAACGTTAATTTCCAAATCTTCCATACCCATTTTTTTTAACGATTTCCTTACTTGATTTAGCTTACTCTTTACAAATTCAGGATTCCCCGAATGGAGATTCTTTATTGGTAATTGATTCTTGTTATAGACTTCTATTGGGAATAGATAGACGGAAAGAAAATCAGGTTGGTATTCTTGTTGCTTCCATTGTTGGAGTAGCAAATCAAGCCGATCTCCCTCTATATCCATACTTAACCCGCACCCTCCCACTTTTACTGAGGGGACAATTTCATTAGCAGTCCTTTTAAATCCATTAAAGATTCTAAAGTACCCTTCAAAATCTTCATGGTCTGTTTTTTTATATCTTCTTAGGTTTTCAGCAATTTCTTTATCGTTAGAAAGGTCTGCTGTAAATAAATCGGGGTGTCTCCAAATTTCGAAATACCAGGTCTCTACTTCTTCAATACCATAACGTTCCACACACTGTAATAAGAAAGATCTTGTTAGATTTCTCCATTCCGCAGATGTCTTTTTACTTATCGTATGAATTACAACTTTTTCTTCAATTGACTTAGATAATACCTTAGGTTTGGGTCCAATTTCTATAAACGGTTTTAGTTTGTTCTGAATAAGGAAATCTAATAATTTATTTGTATTTGTAAAGTTATAAGATAATTTTCCTCCAGAACGATCCTCTACTAACATGTCGTCTCCAAATATGCCCCAAAACCTTGCATAAGTAAATCCAATTTCACTTTGCAAAAATTTAATGTGCTCTTGCATATCTGAATTCAATATATCCTTTGCATAACCAATATTGATTAACTTATTCCAATACTTTGCAATTGGGTTTATCTTTTCAATCGTTATTACTTTATTTTCAGTTTTTGTTGGGTGGTCAGTTTTAGTTATCAGCGCAGGACTTTTATTTGCTGTATCTTTAAGATAATTTTGTAATTCTACTAATGCTTCACCATTTGAATCTTGGTCAATTTCTACAATTGGAATTACTTCTTTTTTATCAACTTGCATTTGTTTTCTATATTCCACCGGCTTCATCTGATATTGTTCATTGAATACCCGATTGAATGCAGTTAGATTAGGAAAGCCATTATCTAAGGCAACCCGAGTAATAGGTTTATCCGTATTCAATAATTCGTTAACAGAATGGGCCAATCTTACTTCGTTTAAGTATTGAGAAAAGGTCTTACCCGTTTGTTTTTTGAAAAACTTAGATAAATAAGGACTTGAAAGGAAATAAAGGCCTGCCACTTCATCAAGTGATAATGGCTCTCTAAAATTACTTTGAATATAATCCAAAATATCCGCTAGTCTCTCATCTTGTCCCTTTAGGGAGATGTTTTTTTCCAAGTTGTTGTTATCATTCTTCTTTAATAGTTTTGACGTTAGAAGTGAACTCACCTTGTATGCTTTTTCTAAAAATTCTATCTCGGTACCGTTGTTTTGCTTCATATATACTGTTAATAGCTCTTCTAAAGCATCCTTAAATACACTTTTAGTAGAATTTTGAATCGAACAATCCCTAGAAAAAGTTAAATTTCTTTGGGAGAGTAAGGTGGTCAATTCATCATAATTAAAATGTATAATAACAAATAAATTATCCTGGTTAGATTGAAAGGAATGAAATTCATTTGAATTTATTAGAACTAAATCTGAAGTAGTTAAATTGTATGCAGTTCCACTAATCTTCACCTGTAACTGACCTTTTATGACATAGATTAATTCGATGTCCCGGTGTGCATGTTCCAAATGAGTAGTGTGATTCAAAACAGATACTGTTACAATTTTAGAAGTGGTAGAAGATTGATAAGTTTGCATTTCATCCCTCCTTAAAAAACAAATACTACATAGGAACTTTTAACCATTACTATAGCATACAATTACTATACGTCTTGAGTTAAATTATATTTATCGATTTTTTTGTTTGATACTTTATTTTTACATTATAAGCAATGTGTGCACAGACTTAATTTCTTTAATTGATTTTAATTGATTTAGATTGTCTAAAAATATGCTTAAAAACCTTGATCGGTCAGACTTAATTGTTTTAAATATATTTTATTCAATTGTTCAATAGATTTCCCACTAAAAGTCAGGGGTTCAAGCCCCCTATGCTCCATACAATAAACCCTTGCGTAGTGTTTCTTTACACTAACTAGTATGACATCTTAAATCATATAGATAAAAGGTGTTTCTGTTTCACCTTTGCCATTAGAAGAGAATGTTATCTTCATCTCTTCAAGTAATTTTTCTATTGATACATAACCTATTTCCTTTTTATATTTTTTATCCCAGCCAGCTCTATAGGCAGTATCTCTTACAGAACCTTTCATTCCAACAAAATATAATTCGATATTACTTTGTTGTTTTAGTTGATCTTTGAACTCTTCAAGCGATTTACATGCAGTTGTATCCATATCATTAACACCTGAAAAATCTAATATTACCAAATTCACCTTTGACCTTTGGAATAGTAAATGTCCTATTTTCTCTTCAAGGTAAAATACGTTCGCAAAATGTAGGGAAGAATCTATTCTTAAAAAAATTACATCGTCAAGTGTCTTAGCCTCGGGAAATCTTTTCAAATCCCGAAACGTTTTCTCCATTTCAAGATATCCAATTTCTATAATACTTGATTTAAACATTCTACTTAATAATTGGTAGAAACTAAAAGTAGCACCAATTAAGATTCCCCATTGAATCCCTACAAAAAGCGTAGCTAGAAATGTAACTAACCAACTCCAACCATCGACGGGTTTAATTTTGATTAATTTTTTAAATTGCTTTAAATCAATTAGCTTATAAACCGCAACCATAATGATTGCGGCTAATACTGCGTTAGGTAGGTAATAAAAATAGGATGTGAAAAATAGGAGTGTAATCAGAATCAGCATTCCTGTAAAAATGGAAACCATTTGAGTAGCCCCACCACTTTGGTGGTTGACTGCACTTCTAGAAAAGCTCCCATTTATCGGTAATATTTGAAAAAACGAACCAAAGATATTTGCTAGCCCTAAAGCTTTTAATTCCCGGTTAGGATTTATTTTATACTTTTCTTTATCAGCAATAGATTTACCTATTGCAAGAGATTCCATAAATCCAAGTAACGCGACAGTGAGTGCAGGTAGAATAATTTGTTTAACAGCTGCTAATGTAATAGTAGGAAAAAGAAGTGATGGAAAACCACTTGGAACCATTCCAACAATCTTTACCCCTTCTTTGTTTAAACCAAAAGAATAAACAATAATTATAGAAAGTAGTATCAGCAATAACGCTGCAGGAACTCGTGGACTTACTTTTTTTAGTAAGACTAAAAAAGCAATGCTAGTTCCCCCAATTAATAAAGTAACCCCATGTATACCACCAATTTTATTTACCATATCGTGAATTAATAGATGAACTTGAAAGTAATTCCCTAAATCAATACCTAACAAATGCTTTAATTGACTCAATGCAATGATAATGGCAGCTGCGGACGTGTAACCTCCTAGTACAGAGGGGGAAATAAATCTAACAATAAAGCCTAATTTTAAAACACCAAATAAAAATTGAAAAATACCTACCATTAATGCTAATAAAATAACTAATGTAACATATTCAGATGTCCCTGGTTGCCCAACTGCGGAGATACCAGAAAAAACTAATAAAGATGTGATTGCTGTTGGACCAACTGAAAGATGTCGGGAAGAGGCAAAAAGTGCATATATGAGTAATGGAAGTGTCGAGGCATATAGCCCCATTACAGGTGGGAGACCTGCCAGCATGGCATAGGCCATTCCTTGAGGAACAAGCATGACAAATAGCGTAAAACCAGCCAAAAGGTCATTCATCATTAAATTACGATTGTAAGGTTCCTGCAAATTTAGTGGGATAAATTTTCTAAATACCATTTCCACTTTTCCTTCTTTTATCATTTTTTCGAAAACAAGAAAATTAAAGAAAAGAACTCCCTTCCAATGGAGAGTTGTTTATTTATATTTCAATCTTATACATATGCTTGATTTAATACTAAATCAGTTCTCCATTTGACTCAATAACTTTTATATACCAGCCAAAGTTCTACTTCTTCGAACATCATTCAAAAGAATAAATTAACTTTTATTGTTCAACAAATCCCCTCTGGTACATAGAGATCAGGATTTCGAGCGTACTACCACCAAATACGAAAAGAAAACCCTTGCGAAAATAACAAGCAAGGGTTTTCCTTTAGTCAAATTTAATTTGGTACATGTTATTCAACAACATAATATTCAGTAGTTCCATCAAGTTCAGGAATCTGCTTATTTGTAATGAGTAAACAATCTTGAATATCAAATGCCTTACATAAAGTATTTTTATTAAATTTTGAGCTGTCGGCTAGTACATAGCATTTATTTGAGTTCATTTTGACAATACTTTTCTTACTAGCTTCTCGAAAGTCGGGAGTATTTACACCCACATTTAAACCAAAACCACTAGCGCCAAGAAAAGATTTATCAAAGTTTAAGTTTCTTAAAGAAGAGTCAGTGAGAGGTCCTGAAATAGAATCCAAATTTCGATTAACCTCTCCTCCTACAATCGTAATGTTTTCTATGTGAGTACCATTAACCTCACTCAACACCTGGATATTGGAAGTAACTACTCTAATCCCTTTTGATACAATGTATTTTACAATCGCTGAGCATGTGGTTCCTGAATCAATGTATATCACATCATCGTCTTCTACTAAAGAAGCAGCAAATTTTGCAATTCTTTCTTTACTTTCTTTATTTAGTAATTTCTTTGTGCCTACTGGAATTTCATGAGAATCCAGCTTTAATTTAACTGCTCCACCTCGTAAAAGGACAATAAAATTTTCGTCTTCCAGGATTTTCAAATCTCTACGAATGGTAGATTCAGAGACCCCATCAAAAATTTTCAACAGATCTTCAATATAAAGGATTTGTTTATTTTCTAATTCATCCATTATTTTTTCTCTTCTGACATAAGGGATCATGATTTAATACCTCGATACATATTTATTAAATTTCGTTAAGTTTCATAGTTGAACTAAAGATTGTACTTCATAATTTATCACACATATTCGTTTAACTCTAATAGTGTTGGCATTGCATCTTGAGCGCCAATTTTGGTAACCGTTCTTGAACTAACTATTGAAGCCAATTCTCCTATTTTCTCAATCGGCAACTCATTCATAAGTCCGTAAGCTAATGCCCCAGTATAAGAATCTCCTGCTCCTGTTGTTTCGACTACATCTACTGTTCTGCAAGGAATGTGAATGGTTTTCTTTCCATCATATATAATACTGCCTTTTTCACCAAGAGTTATGATTAACAGATTATTAGTATATTGATAAAGCTTATCGCAAACCTTTTCAGCCTCGCTTAGCGATGACACACTCTCTCCAGCATAAAAACTAGCTTCCGTTTCGTTAACCACTAGACAATCCACCAGTTTTAAACAATCAACATCTATTTCACTTGCAGGAGCAGCATTTAATATCACATAGCAATTATACTCTTTCGCCTTTTTAATGGTATATTCCACCACTTGTTTTGGAATTTCTAATTGTAAAATAACGATTTTGCTTTTCATAAATAAGTTTTCCACCTGATCGATGTCTTCAATCGTCATACTGTAATTAGCACCTTTTGCTATGGTTGCAACCACACTTCCATCTGAAATTGCATTCACAATGCCAAGTCCAGTGTTTGTATCAGCTTGGAAAACATAGTCAGTATTCAAGCCATACTTTTTCATATTTGCAATTAATTCAGAGCCAAATTGATCATTGCCAACCTTACCTACCATATAACTTTCAAGTCCCAGCTTGGCGCACTGTACTGCTTGATTGGCTCCCTTCCCACCTCCACAGAAAGTTACACTATCTGCTGTAAAGGTCTCGCCAATTTCCGGAAGTCGTTTTTGCTTAAGGATAATGTCATAATTGATACTACCTACTATTGTAACCGCATTCTTTTCCATGGTTATTTACCTACCCCAATAGCTTTGGTATTACTTCTACCAACCCTCATTCCTTTAAGCTTCCCTTGAATCACTTCAAAATAAGCTGCTACTACAATTATAGCTCCGGTTGCAATATATTGCCAAAAACTATCTACTCCTACAACAACTAATCCAACTTTTAGTGTTGATAATAAAATTGCTCCGAGTAATGTACCGATCATATTCCCTCTTCCACCAGCCAGGCTAGCTCCACCAATAGCAGCGGCTGCAATCGCATTTAATTCATAAGTTTGCCCTGCCGCTGGCTCTCCTGACCCTAAGCGCGCTAACAACACCATACCAGCCAAAGCGGCTCCAGCTCCAGAAATGGCATAAGCAAGCATTTTACTTTTGTTAACATTTACTCCTGATAAGAGAGTAGCTTCTTCATTACCCCCTATAGCATATATATAAGTCCCAAGTTTAGTATACTTTAAGATGATATGTCCAACAGCAGCAAATGCAAGAAGTACAAGAATTGATACTGGAAATGCTCCAAAAATATCTGAGTTAAAAATTGATCTGAAATTTTCAGGAATATCCAGAACTGGCCAGCCTCCAGTTATAACATAAGCAATTCCTCTGTATGCACTCATTGTTCCTAAGGTAGCAATAAATGGCTGAAGATTTAACTTTGTAATTAATAGACCATTAAATACTCCTAAAACAAAACCTATCCCAACTCCACATATAATTGCTAATACAGGATTTAAACCACTTACAAGTAAATCACCTACAACTACAATTACAATTGCAAAGATTGATCCTACTGAAAGGTCGATTCCACCTGTAATGATTGCATAAGTAATACCTAAAGCTAATAATCCATTAATAACACTTTGGTCCATAATATCAAGTAAATTACTTCCACTTAAATAGACTGGTTCAATAATAGAAAATACAATAACCATAATTATGATCGCTGCTACTAAGCTTAGTTCTCTACTATATTCCTTAGTTTTTAACATCTTTGTGTACCCCCATCGCATATTGAAGGATATCTTCTTCAGTAAGATTCTGATTTTTAAACTCTTTCACTTTTTGTCCCTCACGCATGACAATTATCCGATCACTTAGGCCTAACACTTCAGGCAACTCGGAGGAAACGACGATTATAGATTTTCCCTTTTCAAGTAATTCTTCTAGGACTCTATAAATCTCTGCTTTCGCTCCAACATCGACTCCTTTTGTCGGTTCATCTAAAATTAAAATCTCAGCATCTGAGGAAAGCCATTTAGAAATCACTACTTTTTGCTGATTTCCTCCGCTCAAATTAGTCGTCATATAATGAGGGTTACTAGGTTTTAAGTTGATTTCATCGATATAATAATTACAGTTCTCCGTTTTCTTTCTATGATTCACGAAGCCGTACTTAGAGAATTTCTCCATTTTAGTAAGACCTACATTGTTTGCATTATTAAAAAATTTGATAAACCCTTGTGTTTTTCGATTCTCTGGAATGAGTCCAATCCCCATTAGAACACCTTGGCGAGGATTTTTAATATTCACTGGAACTCCCTTTATTTTAATGGTGCCACCTGACTTTTCCTCTGCACCAAAAATCGTTCTAACTACATCCGTCCTTTTGGAGCCAACTAAACCTGCAAAGCCTAATATTTCACCTTTATGAAGGTGGAAATTAATGTTTTTAAAGACTCCATTCACACTTAGGTTTTCTACTTCCAATACCTTTTCATCAGTCTTTGGAGACGGTTTGGTTCTTACCGCATAAGCTGAAACATCCCTGCCTACCATTTTTTTTATTAGTTGCTCTCTTGTAACATCTTTTAATTGAAACGTATCTATATGCTTTCCATCACGAAGGACTGTCGCACTGTCGCAAATCTCGAAAACTTCATCTAGACGGTGACTGACATATAAAATCGTTATTCCATTTTTTCGTAAGTCGTTAATAATAGAGAAGAGTGTTTGCACTTCTTGATTTGTTAGTGAAGCTGATGGTTCATCAAATGATATGAGTTTCGCATTATGATACAATCCTTTGGCGATTGCTACCATTTGCATTTCTCCTGTACTTAACGTACTCGCTAAATCTTCGCTTTTAAAGTTACACTTCATTTTAGTAAGGATTTCATTCGCATCATGATGAAGCTTTTTGTAGTCAATAAACATTCCTTTTCTTGGTTCATGACCTAAAGTAATATTTTGGCCCACAGTTAAATCTGGAATTAGACTAACTTCTTGATGAATTTTTACAATTCCATCCTGAATGGCCTCATTGGCATTTTTATATGAAACTATTTGTCCTTGAATTTCTACCGTTCCTTCATATTCATTATTGACTCCATGGAGTGTATTCAATAATGTTGACTTTCCTGCCCCATTCTCACCCAATAGAGCATGGATCTCACCTTTTTTTATATCAAAACTCACCCTATCTAGGGCCTTTACTCCCGGAAAAACTTTTGAAATATTCTGAAATCTAATGATACTTTCTGTTTGCTTTTCCATTTCGATTCCCCTTTTCATACCTATAGTCGAACACAATCAATCCGACTATAGGTATAAACTAGTATATTGTTACTTTGCTATTGTTGGGTCTACCCATTTAATAATCTCTTCAGCTGGTGTATCTACATTTGTTTCATCAATTAACGCTTGAGGAGTCCAAATTACTCTAGGTACTTCCTGTCCGCCCAATTGACGAATGGTCATTTCAACTGCAATTTGCCCTTTATATTTCGGGAAAGAATCGATAGTAGCGTCCAATTCACCTTTACGAATAGATTCATATGCCTCACCGATTCCATCTACTCCGACTACTAATATATCTTTCCCTGATTCATTTACTGCCTCTTGTGCACCTAAAGCCATCGTGTCATTATTTGCAAAAATAGCAGCTAGATCCCCATGCTTTTTAATCCATGTTGCAGCAATATCCTTTGCCTTTGCACGATCCCAATCCGCATTTTGTTTTTCAGCAATATCAATGTTTGGTGCATTATCCTTCATCCAATTCTCAAATCCTAACGTACGTTGTCTAGCAGCGAATGCTTTTGGCATTCCTACTATAATCGCAACCTTACCTTCTCCATTTAATTTTTCTGAGATCCATTCTGCAGCTGATTCCCCGTTTAAATCTGCTTTTGGTCCGACAAAATTTGGAGCTTCCTTGATAATGCCGTCGTTAACGTTCATTACTGGGATATCCTTTTCGAGGGCACTTTCAACCCCAGGAACAAGATTGCTGTCTGAAATCGGAGAAAGTAACAAAGCACTATACTTTTTGTTGATCATATCTTTTACAATGGCAAGCTGTCCTTCTTCATCCGCTTCACCTTGTGGGGATTTGACATCAATTGTTAGGTTCATCCCTTTATCACTAAACTTTTGAGCCCCTGTTTCCATTCCTTCTTTCAATGTTCTCCAATATTCATTTTCAAACGCTTTTGCTACAGCACCTAATTTTATTTCTTCAGATAATTTAGGTACTTCCCCTAAGCTTGATCTTACTTCTTCATATGTTTGACCATCAGCATTATCTGGATTAAAAGCACCTGTATCTTTATCTGGAGATGTACTTCCACTACTGCTATTGCTACTACAAGCTGTCAATCCTAAAGAAATTGCTAAAACACCAGTTACGAATAAATTTTTTTTAGATTTTTTCATTTTTTTATCCCCCTAGAATTTATTAGTAATCGCTTTCAGAACTTATGAAAAAAATTTGTGTGCTTATATTTCAGTTAAAAATTATTTATTAACTTTTAACTCAAACATTGAAAAGAACATCTTGTTTACTGAAATTGCGTCGTTTTTCTCAATCGTTTTTTCAATTTCTGCTAACCCAAGCTGGTCTATTAAGCTACTAATAATATGAATCGCTTTTACATTTTGCTTAATTTCTGCAACTGGTTCCTCTCTAATAGGGAATGTATCAAAATAGATAGCTCCATCATAATTATACTTTTTCAAATAATACATGAATTCTAGTGTCTGCATTAATGATACCGTCCCAACCATTAAGCCGTCATCGTGAGTTCCATAGCCATCATTGATATGAACACCGAATAATTTCCCTTTATCTGCTGCAAGGCTTAAGCCATATGCAGGATTTTCTCGTTTCATGAGCATATGACAGTAATCAACTGTAACTCCAACGTTTTCACGATTGATTTCATTTACCATTAACAACGTTAGTCCAATACTATCAATTAATGCATATGATCTTTCTTGATATGGCTTATATTCAATACTGATTTGTAAGTCTGGTGCATAATCAGCAAGTGCAGTTACATATTCCCTAACTTGACTCCAGGCTTTTTGATAATCAACTTGGAATGGATAGTCAAACCCGTCAAAGCCTAGCCATAGAGTTAAAACTTTCCCACCTAATACTCTACAGGTATCTGCAGCCTCTTTACACAAAGTAAACGCGTCTTCAGCAATCAGCTTATTGTTGTTCCCAAATTCACCATTTATAAAATGATTTCTAAACCTTAAAGCTAATCCATTTGCATGAATGTTTAAATCTTTTAGGGTTTTATTTATCTCATCTACAGAGTAATTTGAAAAATGTTCAGGATAATTTAAGTCTACACATGTAATTCCATCAATCTCTGAAACTTTTTCTAAAGCTTTAATAATATCTCCATCGACCTTGGGCATAATTGAATTTATCCTCGTAGCTAATTTCATTGTGAGCCTCCGATTTTTGTTTAATCTTCTTGTAATGATTTCTTGAATTAAATTTAACACCATAATAAAGCGATTTCAATAATTTTTTTCATATTTTTTCATATTTTTTAACTTTTTTTCATATTTTTTAATATTTTTTCACACACCTATGTGCTCAGTTATTTAATGGATCCAAAATTTCTTTCTACTTTTAACACAAAAAAACACTCAAAAATGTTGATATACAACATAATTGAGTGTTAACTCCACTATAAAAGTTTGTATAGTTCATGGTAATCCTCTTCCTCAGTAAATTCATACCCTCTAATCTCACTTAATTCAACAGGACGAATCGAAGTGTTGTTTTTCATTTGTTTTTTTCGGTATTGGTGAGGTGTTGTGTGAAACGTGTCTTTAAAAAGTTTATGAAAGGAATTTAAATTTGGAAATCCACACTCTAACGCGATTTGAATGATGGGTCGATCGGTTTCTAGCAAATATCGAACCGCATGTTCCAAGCGTATCCCATTTATATATTTGATAAATGACTGTCCCATATGATGTTGAAAATATCTGGATAGATAGGGAGCCGTAAGTTCCTCTGTATCAGCCAACTCTTGAAGTGTGATAGGATTCATATAGTGCTGCTGTATGTAATTGGTTAACCGATTCATCCGTTCAATATCTTTTTCTGTGTTGATAATGACATTCTTCTTTTCCACCTTAAAATGGGTAACCAGTTGATACACCACATCTAATAATAGAGAGTGCACTTTAATTTCATAATTTTCTTCTTTCCTTTTTACAGCTAACAGTAGTTCAGCAAGCAGAGGCCTAATTTTGTTATAGGATTGCTGGTCAATACTCTGAAAGGACTGACAATGGAAGGATTCGTTTTCGATATTACTGTAAAATCTTTTAATAAATGTTATTGGAATTTGAATAAGTAATAGTTTATTCTCTTGATTGGATTCAACACCATGTACTTCATTACTGTTAATGAGCAAAAGGTCATTTTCCTCAAGCACATACTCTTCTCTTCCCACATACACATGTATTTGTCCTTTTAACACTAATAATAATTCAATTCTGTCGTGCCAATGCATGGCCACATACTTTACACTCGTCATTAATGCGAAAACTGGAACCTCTTCTTTAATTACAGCGCTTTCATATGGATATTTCATAAAAGGCAAGGCCTCCTACTTTTCTTGTTATATACTTATATACTCATTTTTTTGTAGAAATCCTTTTTTATAATTTTTTTCACTATTAAAAAACTTAGTTTTTCGAATATACAAAGTTATTCAACTTCGGTTATACTATATTTGTAAGCGATTAAATTATGTACGGGGGAGCTATTATGGGGAAAAATTCAAAACCTAACGAGCCTATAGTTACGCATATTTTTACAGCAGATCCTTCTGCACATGTCTTTGAAGGAAAGCTTTATATCTATCCTTCTCATGATCTGGATCATGATGGGCCTTCAAACGATAACGGTGATCAATATGCGATGGAAGATTACCATGTGTTATCCATGGATGATGTAAACGAACCATGTGTAGACCACGGGGAAGCGCTTCACTTGAGAGATATTCCTTGGGCAAGTAAACAGCTTTGGGCGCCAGATGCTGCTTACAAGAACAACACGTATTATTTATATTTTCCAGCTAGAGATAAAGAGGGAATTTTTAGAATTGGGGTTGCCACAAGCACGACCCCTGCAGGACCATTTACACCAGAAGAAAATTACATACCAGGTAGCTTCAGTATTGATCCAGCCGTATTCGTCGATGAAGATGACAAAGCATATGTTTATTTTGGGGGGCTTTGGGGAGGACAGTTGGAAAAATGGCAGGAAGGAACATTTAATCTTAATGCTGAAGGACCAATGCTAACAGAACCAGCATTAGGGCCAAGAGTCGCAGAATTAAGTGACGATATGCTAACCTTTAAAGGTGAACCACGAGAAATATCAATAGTCGATGAAAATGGAAATCCAATTCTTGCGGGTGATGAAGAACGAAGATATTTTGAAGGTCCATGGATTCATAAATACAAAGATCTATACTATCTATCATATTCTACAGGTACCACCCACAAAATTGTTTATGCGGTAAGCAAAAACCCACTTGGACCCTTTGAATTTAAAGGTACGATACTTACTCCCGTCATCGGCTGGACCACCCATCATTCGATTGTCCAGTTTAAAGAAAAGTGGTATCTTTTCTATCATGATTGCTCCTTATCAGATGGGGTAGATCATAAACGTTCGGTAAAATACGCTGAATTAACCTATAATGATGATGGAACGATTGTAACAATAGACCCTTATGGAGATAAATAACAAAGAACAGCTGGCTTTTACTGATAAAGGTCAGCTGTTTTTCTATTTTGGAGTCATGAAAACTTATCATAGTAATATATCACTATTACTCTATAACTATTTTTCGAAATTTACAAAACACTTAGTTTATTTACTATACAAACTAAGTGTAGGAAAGGTATAATAAACTCAAGACAGAATGACATGTTACATAGCTTTCACTAAAATGAAAGCCCTTTCTTCCCTCTGTCTAATTCTTACCTAAAAGGAGGTTTAGTTATCAATATATAAGAACCACCTTACCAAATTCTATTAAAAAAGGAGAATCTCACATGCTTAAAGTATTACGTAAACCTCTCATTACAGGATTAGCTTTAGCCTTATTATTACCTGTTGGAATGAATCCTGCCGCTGCTGAAACGACAAATGAACCGTCTACTAGTGCTTTATCGGTACCCTCTATAGCTGAAAGGTACAAGAATTCCTTCACTATTGGTGCAGCAGTGGAGCCTTATCAATTACAGGGCACAGAAGCAGAAGTATTAAAACGACATTATAATAGTATTGTTGCTGAAAATGTAATGAAACCGATCAATATTCAACCAGAGGAAGGTAAATTTGACTTTACCGAGGCTGATAAAATTGTTAAGTTTGCAAAAGAAAATGGCATGGACATCCGTTTTCATAACCTCGTTTGGCATAGCCAGGTGCCTGAATGGTTCTTCATAGACGAAGAAGGAAACAATATGGTTGATGAGCAAGATCCAAAACAGCGTGAGAAAAACAAAAAACTTCTATTAAAACGTTTAGAAACCCATATTAAAACGATTGTAAAACGCTATAAGGACGACGTGAAGTCTTGGGACGTTGTGAATGAGGTGATTGATGATTCACCTCAAAATGAAAGAGGGCTGCGTGAATCGGCTTGGTACAAGATTACGGGGGATGAATATATTAAAGTAGCCTTTGAAACAGCCAATAGATATGCAGCAAAAGATGCGAAGCTGTACATTAATGATTACAATACAGAAGTTACACCAAAGAGAACGTATTTATATAATCTTGTAAAAGATTTGCTTGAACAAGGAG
The DNA here is from genome assembly GCF_036676585.1 of Robertmurraya sp. Classification (NCBI taxonomy): domain Bacteria; kingdom Bacillati; phylum Bacillota; class Bacilli; order Caryophanales; family Bacillaceae; genus Robertmurraya; species Robertmurraya sp. The sequence goes on along the minus strand of NZ_JAKFCQ010000036.1, from coordinate 7,596 downwards.
TTCCAATTGATGGTGTAGGGCATCAAGCTCATATTCAAATTGGTTGGCCTTCTAACCAGGACATTGAAGATTCTATTAATATGTTTGCTGACCTTGGGTTAGACAATCAAATAACAGAGCTAGATGTTAGCCTATATGGTTGGCCACCTAGACCAGCGTATCCAACTTATGCTGATATTCCAACTGATAGTCTGGTAGCTCAAGCAGACCGCTACAATGCTATTTTTGAAATATATGAACGACTAGGAGACAAAATCAGCAATGTTACTTTCTGGGGAATAGCTGATAATCATACTTGGTTAGATGATCGAGCAATGCAATACAACGATGGTGTAGGAAAAGATGCACCTTTCGTGTTTGATCCTGAATATAACGTAAAACCGGCTTATTGGGCGATTATGGACTAAGAACATACGAAGCTAGTAGAACAGCTCCCATTCCAGGAGCTGTTTTTTCATACTGATTTGAGTAAGTAAAAAGGCTAACTCTATGAAATGAGTTAGCCCTTTATCCTTCTATCCTTTAACAGATCCTGCCGCAATACCTTCAACGATTCGGTCACTCAGAAGGAAGTATGCGATTAATACGGGGATAATACTGATCATCAAGGTTGCACCTATAGCTCCCCAATCGGTTAAATACTGCCCAACAAAGTTATTTACACCTACCGTAATTGTTTTCCACTTGTCCGAACTCAAGAAGGTATTTACAAATACAAATTCATTCCAGTTATAAATCATGTTAATGATGACAGTTGTTGAAAGTACCGGAACGGTCATCGGCAATGTAATTTGAAAGAATATCCTATGAACGGAACAACCATCCATAACTGCTGCTTCTTCAATCTCCCTTGGTATGGTTCTATAAAATCCAGTTAGAATCATAATCGTGATAGGCAAATTAAACGCAACGTAAGACAAAATAATAGAAATGGGATTATCTATTAAATTGACTGATTTAAAAATATTAAATAGTGGAATTAATGTTGAATGAAGTGGAATCATATACCCTGCCATAAACAATCCAAGAACTACTCCACTTAGTTTCCAATACATCCTTGTAATGGCAAATGTTACAAAGCTTGCAAGGATAACCGTAAGTACAACGGCTACAACGGTGTATAAGACACTATTAAAAAAGTAAACATCAATATGCCCTGCTGTCCATGCCTTTACGTAATTTCCCCATTGAGGATCTTGTGGAAATGCGAATGGGGACATACCGAATACCTCTTGATTCGTCTTCAATGAAAAAAGAAATAACCACACCAGCGGGTACACTTGGACAATGGCAATCAATCCTAGGATAAAATAAAGGATTCCGTATCCTATTCTTGTTCCGAGTGTTTTACTAGTTTTATATGGTGCCGCTAGAGTCGCATTTGTTTCTGTTCCATACGCAACCTTACTCATCGGTTTCACTCCCTCTCTTAAAATTGCACATCATCTTTAGAAGATAATAATTTTTGAATGAGCCAAGTCATAATGAGACAGATGACCAATAAACCGAATCCTATCGCACTTCCGTATCCGAAGTTGTATTTACTAAATGCCTCTGTATACATATAAGAAGCCATTACCTCACTCGCACCGTTTGGTCCGCCACCAGTTAATACAAAAATTAAATCAAAATACTTTAAGGAACCAACAATCGCTAGAATGACCATAACTTTTATCACACCAGTGATTAGAGGAATCTTTATTTTATAGGCTATTTGAATAGGGTTTGCACCATCTATTTTTGCCGCTTCAATCAATTCCTCTGGAACATTCTTCAACGCAGCATAAAAAATGATGATATAAAAACCTGCATACTGCCAAACAATTGGAATGAAAAGAGCAAATAATACGATGTTAGAATCAGCTAGCCAAAGTGGTGGGTTATCAACACCCAACATTATTAACAACCTGTTAATCATTCCATTAGTAGGATCGAATATCTTAGCCCAAAGTTGTCCGATCGCAACGGATGATAACAACATAGGAATTAAGTATATCTTTCTTAAAAAATTGGCTCCTTTAATTTTACTAGCTAATATAAGCGATAAAATAAGATAACCAACCAAGCTTACAGTTGAGAAAATACCAAGTAAAAGAGAATGCCACGTACTTTGCCAAAACTTTTTGTCTTGGACTAACTCGATATAGTTTTCTAATCCGATAAACTTCATCTTCCCGATTCCGTTCCAGTCCATTAAACCATAATAGCCAGTTAATACGATTGGGATATAAATTAAAAGCAGAATTAATATTAACGCAGGCAGGACATAAAGAGTGATTATGAATTTGTTTGACATGACACTTTTCATTTTCTGAACTCCCTTCTACTTTGAAAAGCGTTCCTATAAAATGATAGAGGGCATATGCTATATGCCCTCTACTCTTTAAAGATGAATTACGCCATATTACTCTTGTTCTTCGGCAAGTTCGTCCGCATGTTGTTTCACAAAATCCTGCGGTGTCACTTGTTTTCCAAATAGAGCCGTTACTAAATCATGGTGTAATTCGGATACAGCTGGGCTGGATTGAGTATCAAAATAAGTAGTAACGTTTGATGCTTCACTCAAATCTTTTAAAATTTCAATGTACATTGGAGCAAGATCCAAATTAGCTGTGTCTACTTTAGTAGCAGGAATAACACCAGCATCTGTAACTGATTTTTCTCCCCATCTTTTTACAAGGTATGCTGAGAAGTCTTTTGCTTCGTTCTGAACTTTAGAATCCTTTGCTACGAATAATCCAACACCAGGTCCACCAACATAACTGTTGATATCTGTACCTTTACCGCCTTCATAAGTTGGGAACTTGAAATAGCCAATCTTGTCTTTAAATTCCTGCGCTACATCAGGACTTGTAGTATAGTTTGGTAACTCCCAAGTAGCTGTTAGAAACATGGCTGCTTGTTCATTCATAAAGTAACCTTTTGCATCATCATTTGATAACGCACTAGACCCTTTTACAAACCCACCCATATCCACAAGGTTTTGTACTTCTTCCGCTGCTTTCACAATTGCTGGGTCGTCCATCTTTGCTTTTCCATGAATAACATCTGTTAAGATAGTAGAACCACCAATACGATCTGCTAGATACATAAACCAGAAAGAAGCAGGCCATCCATCTTTAGCACCTACAGTAGCCGGAACCACTCCATTATCTGCTAATGTTTTGACAACGTTCTTATATTCTTCAAATGTTTGAGGAACTTCAAGGTTGTACTTTTCAAATATTTCTTTGTTATAGAAAACATAAGAAATGTTCAATTCCAATGGTAAACCATACGTTTCCCCATCTACAGCATAGGATTCTTTTACGCCAGGAATAAAAGCATCTTTTAAATTTGCATCAACAATATCATCTAAAGGAGCTAACATATCTCCTTCAACATAAGGCTTAATGAATCCGTCTGACCATGTCATTCCAATATCCGGTAACTCATTAGAAGAGGCTAGGACTTTAAGTTTTTCTCTGTACTGATCAGGATTTAAGATTTCTGTTTCCACTTTTATATCTGTATGCTCTTTTTCATATTCTTCAATGATGTCTTTTACGATTGAAAACTGTGCATTTGAGCTACCTTCTGGCCATAAATGCATGAACTTGATTACTTTTTTACCATCGGCACTGCTTTCTTCCGTGGAACTAGAAGACGAACAACCTACTAATGCTAGAGAGACAAGCATAATTAAAGACATTAAAACTGAAACCGTTTTCTTTTTTAACAACGAAATTCCCCCCTATGACCTTTTACTAGATTTCCTTACATTTATAATTTAACATTCAGATCATTCTGAAAATAGGTCACAACGATTAGGAAAAATACTACTATTTTTAGAAAACCCTTTCATTGTTGTTTTTTCTGTAGGCACTCGGTGTCATACCCTCTAATTCTCTGAATATCTTAATAAAGTATTTTGCTGTTTTGTACCCTGACTCTTCAGCAATTTCATTTATGGGGAGACTCGTGGAGATTAATAATTCCTTGGCAAGTTGAATTCTTCTCCTAGTGACATACTCACTGAAAGTTAATTTGACATGCTCCTTAAATAGGACACTCAGATAACTCGGATTTAAATGCACATGTTCTGCTACTTCCTTTTGAGTCAATTCATTTTTTAAATTATGGTTAATGTAATCAATCGCTTCCCGGATTGGTATACGATCAGAGGGATGCTGAGTGCTGGCATTAACAAGTTTGTTATCAACAACCTTTTCAATCATACCTGCTCTCTCTTGCTTTTCAACTGCTGAAATCGCCTCTTCAACAGCCTCAATTAACACCTTTTTGCTTATTGGTTTTAGTAAATAATTAATAACACCAAAACGAAGCGCTTCCTGGGCGTATTGAAATTCTGAGTAAGCGGAAATAACAATGATCACAGGGAAGATATTTTGTTCTTTTACGGTTCGCAATAATTGTAGGCCTGTTATTTCCGGCATATTAATGTCTGTAATGAGGATATGAACTTTTTGATTTTGCATGAAATCAATTGCCTCTTCCCCGTTAGAGGCGATGAATATTTGATGCTCCCCATTTGCCCATGAGTCCAAAGTTTTCTTTAGCCCTTGACGTGTTCTTGGCTCATCATCTACAACCAAAATGGTCTTCGTATTCAACATTGTTCTTCCTCCCCGTTAACAGGTATCACAAAAGAAACCTTTGTCCCCATATTTCCTTCACTAACAATCGTAAGTCCCCTTCTTAAACGATCCTGATAGTATAGTTCAAGTCGCTTATGTACATTGGAAATAGCCATACCATTCCCTTTTTTAGAGTTTATTCCTCCGGATTGCAGGGCCTGTTTAATAGATTCCAATTTTTCTTGTGTGATTCCGGGACCATCATCTTCTACAAGAATTTGCAAACATTGGGTGTCTGTCGTAGGTTGAATAGATACCGAAATCGTGCATGGATTCAGCTTATTTCCAGCTCCATGCAAAACGGCATTTTCCACTAACGGTTGTATTAACAGTTTTGGAATTTTCACCTTTTCATACTCTGTTGGAAGGGTAAGATTCCATTTAAGGTGATCTCCGAACCGCATTTTAATAATCTCCATATAGTTTTCGATATGGTGAATTTCTTCTTTAATCGTTACCCAATCATCATCCGTTTGTTTCGTAATCGTATATCGGAACAGTTCAGACATAGCAACGACAAACTCGGCTAAATCTTCCTCATCCTTATCCTCAAGGGACCATCTTAGCGCGTCTAACGTATTAAAAAGAAAGTGAGGATTAATTTGTGCTTGAAGTGCTTTTAGCTCACTTCGACTTCGGGTGATCTCCTTCTGATAGACCATATTAATTAAATGATTTGTTTCCTTAACAAGCTGGTTATAGGTACTATTTAATTCGTTTATTTCATTTATCGTTGTTACACTAGGATTCATATATAAAGAACCTGCACTCGCTTGCTGCATGGTTTCTGTCAGTTTGATAATAGGCTTTGTAATATAAGTTGAAAGAAATAATGAGCTGGTAAAAAAAATGATAAACCCAATAATTCCAGAGAGGATAATCCCCGTACGTAATACACTTATCCCTTCTGTGAGAGCCTTAATTGGCGTTAAAATGATAAGTGTCCATTCGGTTTCATTTGAAGTTTGTTTTGTGACCATATACTCTTGGTTATCTAATAAAATGGTTGGATCTTCATTTTTTAAGATTGGTACAAGGGACTTATCGTAATTGGAAAGAATAGGCTTTACATCTTTATCAATTAAAATAGAATACTGATTGGACTCATCGTGGTTTGGAAACTGAAGATAACTTCTATAAATACTAATAAGTAGATAACCACCGTTAGCGTAATCTCGCCCCATTAAGTTCACTCGTCTCAAAGCAAGAATATTATCTGAGTTACTAGGATCATCTCCTATCCAGACCAGCCGACCATTTGCCTGATTAGCACGATGAATCCACTTTTCATCTATTCTAGTCATTAAACTTTTATCATCTAACGGTAATAATCGTTTCAGATTACTTGTGTATAGTTCAAAGGAAAAAATCCCTTCAGAGTTTGCTTGAATAATATTTACGATTCCTTCTAGTTGTTGCCGCTCTGAAAAACCTACTTCTTGTCCCTCGTAGGCGTCCGTTAACACTCTTTGTATATTTCCATTAGTCATGACTAGTTTAGAAGCAGTACTGATTTGTTTGTATAAAGACTCCAACCTCCCATTTGCTTCAACAGCTGTTTGATGAATTTGTCTATTCGCATTATTTTTTAATATGGTGGAAACTTGATTATACGTTAATATACTGACAATCAGTAAAACGATAGCCATTACAGCCAGAAAAACGACTAGTATTTGATTTCGTAATGTGTTCCATTTATGTAATCTAGAGAACATATCATTTCGCCCTTCTAAATATAGATAGTTTTAATTTACTATAACGCACAATCTTGAAACCGTTAACATTTTTTCTTTTCTTCTAAAGACGAGACTATCAAATGATAGTCTCGTCTTTAGATTATTTCTAATATGACAACTATTCTTTATCAATATTGAATCACATTAACTATGGTTCCAATCAAAGCCTATTTCTTTTAGAAATACTCGTGCGAGAATCATATGACCTGCAGCGGATGGATGAACACGGTCCCAAGCTAGTGTAGAAGAATGTAGTTCCTTTAATACAACATTAAAAGCTGCTTGGGTATCTATAAATAAACACCCTTCTTCTTCTGCTATTTTCTTTACCACTAGCCCGTACTGATCCATGGACTGCCGCATTTGGTCTAGTTCATTGCTTTCTATATAAAAAGGCGTCATAAGAACCATACCCTTCACAAAAGGTTTGGTCTCCTTTACAAGCTTCCTAAGGGTATCCTCGTATTCTTCTAAATACACATGCCATTCTTTTATAAAAGGAGTATCATATTGTCGCCAAACATCGTTTATCCCAATCATAATAGATAGCCAATCTGGCTTTTGGTTCATCACATCTTCCTGCCACCTGTTTTTTAAATCGCGAACAGTATTTCCGTTGATCCCTTTATTAACCACTCTTATCCCAAGATCCGGATAAACCGCTTGCAAAAGAGCATCAACATAAGATACATAACCCTTGCCTAAAGCCTGAAACAACCCTTCCCCTTCTGGTTTTACTCGCTCACAGTCTGTAACAGAATCTCCAATGAATAATAGTTTTTGAGACGGCTCAATGATCATTTCTATTCCTCCAGAAAATAGATTAGTAACCTGTTTCTATCATTCTAACAAAATCATCTATTGTATGGTTCTGAAGGATCATAATTCGAGGAATTTCATATCGGTTACTTTGATCCGTACTTAGACCCCCACCTACTTTGAATGCTCCTTTAAACCCAAGATCTTTTAGTAAAGAAATCGTATCTGAATTATAGTTCCCATACGGATAGGCAAACGCAAAAGTGGTTCTTCCCGTTAAGTCCTTAAGTGCTTCAGTAGCGTTATGCATCTCTAAGTATTGTTGCTCTTTACTTAGATTAGCCAAAAATGGATGGGTTACCGTATGATTTTGAATATCTACGCCATTTTCCATTACCGTTAAAATTTCACTTGCCGTCATATTCCAGCTTCCATTCACCCAATTAGAAACGGTAAATTGTGTC
>NZ_JAKFCQ010000035.1:0-27299 GCF_036676585.1 Robertmurraya sp. | reverse complement strand
TCCTCGCCCCAAAGATCATTGATCGTATGAAACACGACCTCACCATCACTGTTTAACATCCCATAGCCTCTATAAGCCATATCACCATTTTTCATTCCAAATAGATCAATTAACTCTAGCTCAGGATCAGATATGAAAGAGATGCTACTCCCGAACATGTCTACAATAGCTTGATATAACTGCAATTGTTGATCAGGAGTATCGCCACTTACAATATACATATTCACATCTAAGTCTTCTAACTGTGAAATATTTTCATGCAGCTGAACCAGCTGCTGTTGGCAGTGTGTTCAGGTGTATGTGGTGATAAAAAAGAATAGTGTTGGTTTCTCTTGTGGGAAGCTGACTTCCTTGTTATTTTGGTCAACTAGAGCCATTGTTCCGTCCATTTTCTCTGTTCCACAAGCAGTTAAGAAAAGGACGAAAGCTAATAGAATAAATAATCGTTTCGTTTTCATTGTTACACCATAACCTTGTCTTTATATTTGAGCTTGAGTTTCTTTCGATGGGATTTTTGAATCCAGGCTATACATAGAGCTGCCGGTTATTGATAAAAAGATAGCGATAGCAAGTAAAACAACGTCTAATTCATATCCTCCCATAAAACCTGCGCCAATTTTTACTTTAACAATCGCACCTAGCATGATAAGTGCTAGAAGGGCTGATACAATTTTCGTTCCTAGTCCAACGATTAACGCCACACCACCAATAAGCTCAATACCTGTAACTACATAAGCAAGTATTCCTGGCAGTCCCATACTTGAAAACCATCCAGCCGTATTTTCAATTCCTCCTTGTAGTTTGGCTAAACCATGGACAAAGAAGGTAATTCCTAACACAACCCTTAGTAGTAGGGCTCCTATTTCATGTTTGTTCATTGATTCATTCTCCTCTCAATATTATTAAACTACATAATGTAGTGTAACACCTAAAAAATATTAGGCAGTGGTGAGTAAAACCATGCCTATGAAAAAAAGTAACACGTGAACCGAAATGAAGATGTTTCTTGTGGTCAGCTTGATCGGGATCGCTTCGTTTGGTTCGACTAATTGTTGAAGCCGGAAGTTAATGGACCCACCAGAAAAATGAACCAAAGAAGGGGTATTCTTTACTGAAACATGATTCTTAATCAGCTTGATTAAAGCTGTGCTTAACTCCATTTCTGACCCCATTTTTCTTACCGCATACTCATCAGCCAGTATTTCACTAATGATACTATAGTTTTGTTGACACCATTGGGTAAGCGGAATAAACCACAATGACTGAGCAATTAGCTCTAACATAAATACCTTTAACGGATCATGGTTGTTTTTATGAAAAGTCTCGTGCTCGATCACTGCTCTTAACTCATCGTTTTCAAGCATCTGGATTAATCCTGTTGATAGAACGATCGTGGGTTTGATGTACCCCATGGTGAAGGCAAGTACAGAATCACTTTTGACAACAATCAAATTTTCGTTATGACCATACGTAGTTTGAATCGACAAGGTTAACTCGTTATCTTTGCATTCCAATAATCGCTTAGTAAACCTTTTAGATACGATTATTTGTCTACCTATTTTAATTATGGTTATTAAAAAAATATAGGTGAGAAGGGTGTTAACGAGAAATATCACTAAAAAATAATAAAAGGAATCTTCCATAAATAAGCTTAAACAAAATTTAAAAAAATTCATTTTTAACTGAGTTCCAAAAATCAAATGAGTAAGAAACATTCCCATTTGAACCCATATGAGGGTTGCTAACCCGAGGCTTAGTAATAGTAAGTAGAGTGATTTCTTTTTCCACCACATCATAACTTGTCCTTTTTAAGTTGTTGAATTTTTTGTTCGAGTTTATTTAATAAGGTTTCATCCACGTCGGTGAGGGAATCAATCATGTGACTGATCACAACGCCCCCGAATTCATCGAGTAAATTTTCGGTCAGTTTTTTGGACTGTTCCTCCAAAAATTCCTCTTTCGTTTGTATAGGACTGAATAGGGAAACACGGCCACTTGCTCGTTTTGTTAGCACCCCTTTATCTACCAGTCGATTCATGACCGTCATGACGGTATTAAAGTTGATATTTTTTTCAGAATCAAGGGTTTGCTGTACTTCTTTAATACTGAATTCACCTTGCTCACTGTCCCAAAAAAGCTCCATAATTCTTGCTTCTAACGGACCAAAAAATCGAGAAAGACCTTCCTCATTGTACTTAAATCGCTTAATAGACAAGCTGATCACCTTCCACTACTGATTGTAGTGTGAAAAGAAAAGATAATCAAGTGAAAAACATCCTAATTTACAAAGACAGAGAGGATGTCGAAAAAGCACACAGATGTTTTACAATCATTCGCTATATGATGCAAACTATTTATGATAAATTAGTTTAGTAATGTATAAATGGAAAAATTTATACAACTGAAAGAAGGGATTCATAAATGACACAAACAAAACAAAGTCATTTAAAACTTGTGATTGCTGGGCTTCTTTTAAGTATCCTCATGGCATCTATGGATAATACCATCGTTGCAACCGCCATGGGGACGATTGTCGGTGAGCTTGGTGGATTTGATAAGTTTGTCTGGGTGACTTCCGCCTATATGGTCGCAGAGATGGCAGGCATGCCGATTTTCGGAAAGCTTTCGGATATGTTTGGCCGGAAGAAATTTTTTATTTTTGGGTTACTCGTCTTTTTAGGTGGGTCGATTTTATGTGGAACAGCAGACACGATTACACAATTAAGTATTTTTCGAGCCATTCAAGGAATTGGGGCAGGGGCTTTGATTCCGATTGCCTTTACGATTATGTTTGATACGGTTTCGATCGAGCAACGGGGAAAATTAGGTGGATTATTTGGTGCGGTGTTTGGACTCTCTAGTATTTTCGGACCGCTTTTAGGTGCTTATATTACCGATTATATTAGCTGGGAATGGGTGTTTTATGTGAACATTCCGATTGGGATAGTGGCGTTTGCATTTATCGCATTCTTTTATAAAGAGTCCGCTGTTCATGAGAAACAGCGAATTGATTGGTGGGGAGCTATTACACTTGTAGGCGCCATCGTTAGTGTCATGTTTGCACTGGAGTTAGGTGGGAACGAATATGCTTGGGATTCTTCTTTTATTCTTGGACTATTTTCATCTTTTGTAGTTCTTTTTATCATTTTTATACTTATTGAAAGAAGAGTGGCTGAGCCGATTATTTCTTTTCCCATGTTTACCGTTCGTTTGTTTACAACCAGTAATGTTATTGGTCTATTTAGTGGAATGGCGTTTATTACGGCATCCGTTTATATCCCAATCTATATTCAAGGCGTATTAGGTGGGACAGCAACCAACTCGGGCCTCGTCCTTTTACCGATGATGCTGGGGTCGGTTGTATCGGCAACAATGGGTGGATTTTTGATGAATAAGGTAAGATACCGGACGATCTTAGTCATTTTTTCTATTATCCTTTTAGTGGGGATGACTTTACTTACTACTTTAGATAGTGATTCCAGCCGTTTATCTGTAACCATTTATATGATTATTACCGGTCTAGGTATTGGCGCAACCTTTTCTGTTTTGCCTAATGCAGCTATCCATCATTTCGAACCGTCACAACGTGGTTCTGTTAACTCAACCGTCTCGTTTGTTCGTTCATTAGGCATGACATTGGGAATAACGGTATTTGGGATCCTACAAAGAAATGAATTCACTGCCAGTTTGGAGGAAGCTTTTGCTGAGATGGGTGGAGGAGTGAATCCATCTATGACAAATGACCCGAGAGAACTGCTCTCCCAAGAAGCACGTGCACAAATCCCAGGTCCCATATTAGATAAAATTACCGATCTCTTATCATCGTCGATCACATATACGTTTATGTGGGCCCTTATTCCATCCGCCCTAGCGATGCTCGCTGCCTTTTTAATGTCAAAGGAGCGGTTAAGTGAGTCTGTTGAGTATAGTCAATCAAAGCAAAAAGAATAAGCTTGTAAACACCTTCAATTTAGAAGGTGTTTATTTTTTGATGAAATAGTATGATATATTTGGTAGTGACTGTAACTAGGGAGCGGAAATAGTATGAACATTTCATGTCAGAAAACTATATTAGAGTTTTAAAGTACTATTTACTATTGTTAAAATAAAATAGACTAATTCATGAAGGAGCAAGGGAGCCAACTATGTCAATCGTCGATAAATTAAAACTAGATAAATACACAAATATGGCTGTTATTAATCAACCAAGTGATTATGATATGTTTACAGGTTATCCTACACAATTAACTAAAGATCATGATGCGATTTTCATTTTTATTGAAACGCTGGACGAAATGGTCGCTCATACACAACAGATCATTAAGGATCAATTATTACTTGAAAAGGGATATCTTTTCTTCGCCTATCCGAAAAAGGGGAATAAACGATATAGTACCTATGTACATAGAGACGATATCTTTCCTGCGATGAGTGTAGGGGAGGACGGTTATATTGAAGACAGTGATATTAAATTTGGACGCATGGTTAGTATGGACGATGTGTTCACCGTCGTAGGATTAAAGCGTGAGAAAAAGAAGGTAAAAAAGACTCCTGCTGCCAGTCAATGTGTGGCTGATTATGAGGACAATATTACAGATGTGGAAGCATTATTAGCGGATGCACCAAACGAGCTTGCGTTTTACCAAAGCTTGACTCCGGGATATAGAAAAGACTGGGCAAGATACATTTTTTCTGCAAAACAGCAACAAACAAGAGACAAGCGCCGCGGTGAAATGGTCGAAGTCCTTTCACAAGGCTTTAAAACTATGGATTTGTATAAACAACAAAAGAAATAAGAAAGAATGACGAATGAGAGAGATGCTCATTCGTTTTTTTTAGAAAAAATAATTGACCGTGTTGTGCACCCCACAGTTTATCCTAAGGGTGGGAGGACGAAATGTATAAAATCAGTGAATTCTCGGAGTTAACAGGATTAAGCAAGGAAACGCTTCGTTATTATGCAGAGGTGAAGCTACTAGAGCCCGCTTTTATAGATCCAAAAAACAATTATCGTTACTATGATGACGGAAGTATCTTTTTAGCCACTCTATTAACAAAGCTTAGAAAATTAGGATTCACTATCCAAGAGATGATTTCCGTGATGGAGGACGAATCTTTTGCGAATCTAGAAGCACTTTTAGTTCAAAAGAAAAGAAATATACTGCAGCAAATTAACGAACTTCAGTTGCAAGTAGAAGAAATAGATGGATTTTTAGCATCAGGCAAGGAGGAAACCAAGTGATACAGTGGAAGGAAGAGAAAGTGATACCTGCCAATATCGAAACGGTATGGAGTCTATTTTCAGATAAAAAAATCAAAAGAATCATGCCAAAAGTAGAAGAACATATCTTAATTGAAAAAAGTGAAACCGAAGCAGGAGCCAAGCATAAACAAACGTATCGAGAGGGAAAAAGACTTGAAACTTATATAGTGGATACACTCATTTATAAAGACAGGGAAGTGGAAAAGAAAAAACAAATTCAGTTTGTTTTAGGAAAAGCCTTTGAAGTTACCCTTACTTTTACACTGATAAAGGTCGATGAGTCCCACACGAGATTGCTTTACGAAGGGGAGAACAAAGGGGTCAACTTTGTTGGAAGAGCGATGCTGAAGCTTGCTGGGAAGAAGAGCAATCTTGATGTGGTGATGGAGTTTTTAGAGCGGGTGCAGGCGGAGGCAATGAAATAAAGACTTCTCAGCTTTCCCCATAAATACACGCGTATAATATTTGTACAACCGAACTTCCCTCTTAAAAGGGAAGTTTTTTGTTTTTATCTAGAGTCCCTATTATATTTCCCGAATTGTTTTTCTTAAATATTATTCGTTACCACTTACTAATTCACAAAAACATTATACTACCATTATCCTGAAAACACTCTGCAAAATGATTGGGCTTACAGTCACAATGCAGATTCTTTTTGACTCATTTTTTAAAAAGAGGAAAAAGGTCTATCTTACCAATTATGGTATTTTAGTAGAAAACCATGTTAGTATACCTGACAAGTTGTCTTTATTTTCTGAATTATTAGTTTTACAATGGCTCTGTAGTAAAAACCTGAAAGGAGTCGATGAAATTGACAGAGAAGCTAGACAAAGTCGTAACTAGAAGAGATTTTTTAAACCAAGTAGGTAAAGTTGGTGGAGCGGTTGCTGTCTATGGTGCAATGGATTCCTTAGGTTTACTAGGTAGCTCCATGTTTGCGAATGCCGCATCTTTTAATGCTCCCAAAAAGAGCGACCTCGTTATGGCAAACAAAATGGGGAAAAAAGTCGTGATTCTTGGAGCGGGGATTGCGGGACTCGCATCAGCTTATGAATTAAGTAAAGCAGGCTACGATGTCCATATCCTTGAAGCACGTGACCGAACGGGAGGCAGAAACTGGACGGTCCGTGGGGGAACAGAAGAAACTGAAATTAATGGAGTTAAACAAGTTTCTAAATTTGATAAGGGTCAATACATGAATGCAGGACCTGCCAGGATTCCTCAGCATCATGTGACCATCGATTATTGTCGTGAGCTCGGAGTAGAATTGGAAGCTTTCACGAATGTGAATGAAGCCGCTTATTATTATCAAGAGAATGTGGGTCCACTTTCAAATACAAAAATTCGAAAGAGAGAGATTAAAGCTGACACTCGCGGTTATGTAGCTGAACTCCTTAGCAAAGCTGCCAATCAAACGGCCTTAGATGAAAATCTAACGTCTCAAGATATTGAAAGATTAACTGCCTACTTAACCCGTGACGGAGCCTTAAACTCTAGTAGAAAATATACCGGAACTAGCTATCGTGGGTACACCGAATTACCAGGTGCTGGTTTGAAACCAGGAACGGTAGGCACACCTTATAAGTTTAGCCAAATACTAGAATCAGGGATGATGAATCATATTAGTTCTGAATACTCGTTCGATCAGCAAATGATGGTGTTCCAACCAGTCGGTGGAATGGATAGTATCCCAAAAGCGTTAGAAGCAAAATTACCTGGAAAGATCACATTTGGCGCTGAGGTTCAGGAAATTAGACAAACCTCTGATGGAACCCGGGTAGTGTACAAAGTAAATGGGAAAACAAAAGAAATGACAGGAGATTATTGTATTTGCACAATCCCATTATCAGTACTGAAAAATATCCCAGCAGATTTTTCTTCTGAGATGATCAATGCCATGAAAAACATTAGTTACGCACCAACAGGTAAAATTGGATTTCAATTCAAGAATCGTTTCTGGGAAACAGAAGATCGAATTATGGGAGGTATGACGACAACCAATATGGACATTAACCAAATTTGGTATCCGTCATATGGATATTTGTCACAAAAAGGTGTGGTGATTGGCTACTATAATTTTGGACAAGCAGCATTAGATTTAGGCAATATGACCATTGCTCAACGTGAAAAGCATGCTTTAGCACAGGGGGCAAAAATACATAAGTCGTATACGAGTGAGTTTGAGAACTCGTTCTCGGTTGCATGGCATAAAATCAAATACAATGAGGGAGGTTGGGTATCCTACACCGCATCAGATCGTCAAAATTACTATCCAATTCTAAATCAGCCACAAGGACGAATTTATTTAGCTGGTGAACATCTAAGCTATCTAACAGCTTGGATGGCGGGAGCCTTTGAGTCTGCACGAGTAGCTGTTACTCAAATTCATGAAAGAACATTACAAGAAAACGATTCGAAAGTAAAAGCTGGTTAATAAAAAGACAAAAGGAGATGAATTTATGAAACTATCAAAATCTAAATCTGTAGTAGCTTCCATTGTATTTGGAACAAGCCTAATGGCAGGAGCTTATGCTTTTGCTGGCTCTGAAAAGGCAGACTTAAAAACCGATAAGGTCGCATTCTTCGGAACTCCTACTTCATCTATTTCTAGTTCTGTTTCCATCCCTAGTCAATACAATCAGCTTTGGATTAGCGGCACGGTTCCTCCGGTATTAAACCGAAACGGTACAACAATTTATGAAAGATACGGTGACACAGAAACACAGGCGATTGGAATTTTTAACAATCTTAAGTCTCAATTAGAAGCCAAAGGGCTTTCACTTAAAGATGTTACTTACCTGCGTGTGTACATTACACCTGATCCAAACAAAGGAAATACCCAAGATTATCAAGGTTTTTTCAATGCCTATGCAAAATTCTTTAACACAGAAGACAATCCAGTGAAAACCGCACGTTCTACCGTAGGAGTAGACAGTCTCGTTAATTCTGATTGGTTAATTGAAATTGAAGCGTTTGTCGCTTACAAGTAAAGAAAGGGGGAATTTATGTGCTACAAAATATTGGAGTACCAGGTTTAATCTTGATTTTGGTCATAGCACTTGTCATCTTCGGTCCCTCAAAGCTACCGGAAATTGGACGTGCATTCGGTAGAACACTTACTGAGTTTAAAAATTCAACAAGGGAATTAGTAGCTGGAGATTCGGAAGAACAAAAGGCAAAAGAACTTAATAATTAATGAGAGGGGAAGATGTAAACACTTGTTTGCATCTTCTTACCTTTAAAAGGGATGTGAGAGTGAATGGAAGAATATAAAATGCCTATGTTAGAACATGCAGAAGAATTTAGGAAAAGACTCATCTACGTGTTAGTATCCTTTGTGATCCTATTATTTTCTGGATTTATTTTTGTGGATCGTATCTATGATTGGATTGTTCACTCCGCTGAGCAACCACTTACAGTTTTAGGGCCTAGTGATATAATGTGGATTTACTTTGTTTTAGCAGGATCCTTCGCACTTGTTTTTACAACACCCATTGCTGTGTATCAATGTTGGAGATTTGTTTCTCCTGGATTACAAACATCCGAAAAAAAAGCATTATATTTCTTCTTACCCGTTTTAATCATCTTCTTTGTAATGGGACTGTGTTTCGGCTATTACATCTTATTCCCAAGCGTTCTAACGTTTCTTACCAATTTAGCAGGTGATCATTTACATACGATGTACACAGCTGAAAAATACTTTAAGTTTCTATTAAACTTGACGCTGCCTATCGGATTTTTGTTTGAAATGCCAATTCTCATTATGTTACTAACACGTCTAGGTATTATAAATCCTATGATATTGGCGAAAACAAGAAAAATAGCTTACTTTATTTTAATGATCCTATCAACATTGGTTACTCCACCAGATTTTATTTCAACGATAATCGTTTTTATTCCACTAGTGTCACTATATGAGCTAGGAATAAGTGTATCAAAATATATGTATCGTAAAAATGAAAGAGTCCTTTTTAAAGAGGCAAGTTAAAAAAGATGCCTGGTATTTGCCTGGCATCTCAATTGTATTTATTATCATTGTAGCTGAGAGGTGCTTTGCACAGCTACTAAAAAATTTATTAGACTGGATAATCACAGAAATCGAGGAAATGAAAACGGATTGGAGAAATCTGCCCGACTCCAATTCCTGCGTATTCGCTTTAAATAAAAAAGCCTTTTCTTTTATATAGAAAGGGCTTTTTCTATTTTATATCGAATGGTACATAATCAATATTTATATTCACTTACTAAAACCATTCAAAGCATCAGGATCAATAAACTGAATACATAGACCAGCTATATTTTTAAAAATGATGTAAGCGTTTTCCGTAACAGAGGAAAAAGGCCAACTTAATAACTTTTTAATAACTTTTTATACTGTAGATAGAAAGGAGAAAGGGAATACATGAACCTGTTAAATAAGCGAGAGATGGAAATTCTTAGATTACTTTCTTCTAAAAAAGAGTATCAAACAGGGGAGAGCATAGCAGTTTTGTTAGGTGTTTCTTCCCGGACGATAAGGAATGATGTGAAAAGTTTAAATAAAATCCTATTGAATCATGGAGCGAATATAACCTCGAAAAAAGGACTAGGTTATGAGCTTGAGCTACAAGATCATGAAGCGTTTAGACGGTTAAACGTACAAGTAAATGGACCGAATGAGCATCATTCCAATCGGAACATGAAAGCCCTAGAAGAAAGAAATCTAGAGGATGTGATTATTGGGAAGCTCCTGATTAACACACTATCTGATACGAGTATGTTTCAGGAAGAACTTGCAAATGAACTTTATATCAGTCTCTCTACTCTAAAGAGCTATTTTCCAGGGGTAAAGGAAAAAGTCAGTAGGTTTGATTTAAAGGTGGTTACCGATCGATTCAATGGGATTAGACTACACGGGGAAGAAAATAAAATTCGCTTTTGTATATCAGAGTTTTTGTTTAACCAGCATAGCATGAGTGTTTATAACGATTTATTTCCAAAGCAGGAACTTGAACAATTAAAGGAAATTACCTTAAAGGTGCTTTACAAGCATAAATTAAAGCTCACAGATATGTCATTAGAACGGTTCATTATTCATATGGGCATTACAATCAAGAGACATATGAATGAATGTTATTTAACCTTTCCACCAAAATTAAAGAAATGTATTCAAAGCTCAAAAGAATTTATCATTGCTGAAGAAATTATAAAAGAGATTTTTTTCGGATTATCGATTGATATCCAGCCAGAAATCTACTATATTGCCCAGCATCTCATAGCAAGTAGTCGCCTCAGTCATAAAGATATGAATGATGATGACTATAAAAGATTAGAAAAAATGATACGAACGATATTGGTTGCTGTTAAGAGGAAAACCTCCATTGATTTAAGTGTGGAGCAAGACCTGATGCCGGGTCTAATCACTCATTTATATGTGGCATTAAAGAGAATTGAATACGATATGAGTATTCGAAATGAATTATTACCTACTATTAAAAATAATTACCCACTTGCGTTCGAATTAGCTGTCATTGCAAGTAATGAGATAAAAGAGTTAACAAATCTCACTATTAATGAAAATGAAATCGGTTATCTTGCTATCCATTTCGGAGTGGCACTCGAAAAGATGGGGTTAAACAAACGAACGATGAAAAGAATACTGATTGTCTGTGGATCCGGGCTGGCAACTGCCTCATTGATTCGAGAAAGAATCACCAATGTCTATGGAGAACAAATTAGTATTATTGAGTGTATTAGTTTAAGAGAGTTTAACGAAAGTAGGCTAGATAAGGTAGATTGGGTCGTTTCTACTGTACCAATTACACATATATTATCTACAAAAATCATCGTAGTGAGTCCAGTTTTAACAAATAAAGATCTTTCCGTTATTTATCAAAAAATAAAGGAAGATGAAGACAATCCGGTTTTTATCAGTTACCAGGATGTGTTTAAAAAGGACCTTTTTAAGAGAGACATCGATTTGGATTCAAAAGAAGCCGTACTTCATTATATGACGCAATTAATGAAGAAAAAAGGCTATATTGATGGCCGGACCTTAGAATCTATATTTAAAAGAGAAAGGATGGCATCCACTGAGCTCGGACATTTAGTTGCGATTCCTCATCCATTAGAAAACCATATGAGTGAAGTTTCGATTGCTGTTTGTATATTAAAAAAACCTATCGTCTGGGATAAGGAAAAGGTTCAGGTAGTAATCTTGCTCAGTGTCCCAAAAGAAAAACAAAAATGGTGGGAAACGATTTTTAAAAAGCTCTATCTTTTTCTAATCGAGGATTTTGGAGTGACCAAATTGATCTCTGAATATAGCTATGAAGACTTTATTCGAAACTTAGTAAAGTACAAGGAGAAGTAAGATGGATAATCATTATTTTACAAAGGACAATGTACAATTCCAAGTAGAAGCCGTGGATTGGCAGGATGCGATTAGAGTGGGAGTTTCCATACTGGAGTATAACGGATACGTCAATCAACTTTATGCCGATGAAGTGATAAAAAATGTTCTCGAGTATGGTCCTTACATTGTGATTGCACCTGGGATAGCGATTCCACATACAAGACCAGAGAATGGAGCTCTATCAGTAGGAATGAGCTTGATCACGTTAAAGCACCCAATCCAATTTCAACAGGAGGAGCCTCCCGTTAAGGTTATGATCTCCTTTTCTGCAACGGATAGTAACGAACATTTAGAGATAATCAAAACGATTGTGAAAATTGCCGAAAAGGGCCTGGTTGACGATATTTGGAGTATTCATAACGTTGATCAATTAAATGAACTAATTGGAGAGGGTTCACAATGAAAAAAGTAGCGATCATCACAAGTGGGGGAGATGGAGCAGGAATCAATGCAGCCCTCGAAATGCTGTCAAGATGCAAAGAACTTGACCTATACGGTTTTTCTGGCGGCTACGATGGTGTCTTAACCCATTCTCCCATTCACCTAACAGCCAGTTACTGTGAAAATACCTCGCTTGACGGAAGACATATAATCAAGACCGCAAGAAGCAAGCTCCCATACACAAAAGAAGGAAGAGAAAAGTTGCACAAAAAGCTAAAAGAAGATGGTTACGAATACTTGATCGTTTGTGGGGGAAATGGCTCACAAAAGGCTGCGCATCTTCTGAATTTAGAAGGAACAAAAACGATTTTTATACCAATGACGGTTGATAATGATGTGAACGGAACCGATTATACGATTGGTTATGATACCGCATTAAATTATATCAACGAGGTGCTATACGGTTTGCATGATACCGCCTCGAATATGCCCGGCCGAATTTTCATGGTAGAGGTAATTGGAGGTAATGCTGGTAGCCTTGCCTTAGAAAGTTCCATTGCAGGGGCATGTGACCTAGCGATTATTCCAGAGTTTTGTACCGATCCGACGGTAATCGTCTCGCGTGTAAAAGAGAAACTGCAGGAGAAAAAATCCCTGCTGATCGTATGCTCGGAAGCAGCCTATGAAGAAAAAAACTTTCATCCAGGTAATCAAGGAATATCCTTTCAAATTTCCGAGGCGATTGAGGCCGAAACCAATATCCGAGTGAGAAAATCGATCATGGGCTTTTATATCAGAGCCGGAAAACCATCAAGTAAGGATGCACTGATTGCTAGCACCATGGGATATGAAGCTAGCAAATGCGTGATCGAAGGGAAAGCCGGTGTCATGATGGGAGTAAAGAATGGGATTGTCCAACCAATAGAGTTAAGTATTGCGATGGAATCTCCAAAGAGACTAGACGTTAGATTAGTAGAAATAGCAAAAAAACATAAAATAATTATTGAATCCTAGGAGGATGGAGACCGATGTTAAAAATACTTGTCTGTTGTGGTGCTGGTTTAGGAAGTAGCTTTGCGTGTCAAATGAGTGTGGAATCCGTATTAAAGGACTTAGGTGTAAAAGCACATTTGGATCATTCTGATATTTCATCGGCAGCAGGCCACCAGGTGGATGTGATCATTTCCGGAAAAAACTTTGAATCTCAATTTAGCCGATATAATTTACCCGTAGATTTCATTTTCCTCAATCGGTTAGTAGATAAAAATGAGATAAAGGAAAAACTGGTCCCAATTTTACAAATTAAAGGAGAGTTATAAAAAGGGGGAGTTTTTATGGGCATCGTTGATTTTATTATTGAAAGTATACTAACTCAAGCTTCGATCACAATTGCTCTAATTGCATTTCTAGGATTACTGCTACAAAAAAGACCGTTTGGAGAGGTCATGTCAGGTAGTTTTAAGACCTTACTTGGATTTTTAGTTCTTTCCGCCGGTTCTTCCATTATCGTTACCTCATTAATCTACTTTGGTGAAATCTTCTCTGAAGGCTTCGGTATGCAGGGTATCGTACCTTCGATTGAAGCTATCAATGGTCAGGCCATGAATGAATTAGGCCTTGGCAACCAAATTGCGTTAACCTTCTTAGCTATTTTCGTTTTCAATATTATTCTTGCTCGCTTTACAAAATGGAAGTACATCTTTTTAACTGGTCAGGCTGTACTTTGGATGGCAACGATGACCACTGTGTTTGGTAGTTTCGCAGGATTATCGGGCCTTTCCTTAATCCTTGTTGGAGGACTTGTTGGTGGAATCTTTGCTGTGGCGATGCCAGCAATCGCTCAACCGATCGTTAGAAAAATAACAGGTTCCGATGATATCGCGTTAGGTCATTTTTGTACAATTGGATACGTATTCGCTGCTGGCGTATCAAAGCTAGTAGGAAAAGGTTCCAAGTCTACTGAGGATATTAAGTTTCCGAAAGGACTTAGCTTTTTACAAGATACGTATTTATCCGTAGCAGTTGTTATGATTCCTTTATATGTAATTACAGCAATCTTTGCTGGTCCTGAGTTCGGAGCAACTTATTCAGGCGATGTGAATTATCTTGTATACGCTTTCTTGCAATCCGTTCAATTTGTTGTCGGTGTGTATGTGTTACTATCAGGGGTTCGACTACTTTTAGCTGAAATTGTTCCAGCCTTTAGAGGAATTGCGTTAAAAATTGTTCCTGATGCCAAACCAGCTCTAGACTGTCCAGTCCTCTTCCCTTACGCTCCAAATGCAGTAACAGCAGGATTTGTTACCACAACGATCGGGTCTGTAATCGCCATGTTTGTTCTCCCTTGGTTTGGATTAGCGATGATTTTACCAGGGATGCTAACAAACTTCTTCGCTGGAGGAACAGCAGGGGTATTTATGAACGCTGTTGGTGGTAGACGAGGGGTGTTAATCGGCGGTATTGCTCATGGTTTCTTTATCACTCTTTTACCTGCATTGCTCGTTCCAATTTTCAACGATCTTGGTTTTGTTAATGCAACCGCAACCGATGTGGATACTGTAACTGCTGCTCTTGTGTTTGATTGGCTGATCAGTCCAATTATTAATCTATTTAACTAGTGAGGTAATCATATATGGCATTTTTTAAAAGGAAAAAAGAACCAAAAACTGAGGCAACAGTGGTCGTTGAACGCGATATAGAAAAGTTACTTAAGGCTATCGAATTAGCATCGGAAGATCTAAAAAAGGTGGAAGGAGATAAACGTATTGAAATTCTAAATAAATTAGGAGCATTATCCTTCGATGCCAACTTGATCGACCAATCGATTGATTATTATGAAACAAGTATTTCAGAAAACAGGTCGCTTGGAAAAGCCTATACCGACTTGATTAAGCTTTATAATATCAAACGAAAAGAAGCAGTCGATGAAAAAGACAATGCAAAAATTCAATTTTATTTAGGAAAAACTGACCAATTAATGCAACTCACGAAAGATACTATAAGAGGAAGATTTTAAAGGGGAGAAACTAATGCTTAAAAACTTAAAACAATTATTTGAAGAAAATGATGGAAAACGAGCGATTGGTGCCTTTAATGTACACTGTCTTGAGATGTTACCTGCAATGCTAGAAGGAGCAAAACAAATGAATTCACCAATTATTATTCAAACTTCCCTAGGTACTGCTGAATATATTGGGTTTGACCTACTAGTCTCCAGTTTAAGGACGTTATCTGAAAAGCTAGACGTTGATGTTTGTCTTCATATGGATCATTGTAAGGATATAGGTGCGATTAAACGTGCAATTGACATGGGCTACACATCGGTCATGTATGATGGCTCAAGCTTACCATTAGAAGAAAATATCAGGAATACTCAAATTGTCGTTGACTATGCTTCTAGTAAAAACGTTTCCGTTGAAGGGGAAGTTGGAACGATTGGTGGGGCAGAAGAGGGAATCGTTGTCTCAAGTCATGATGCGATGTACACGGATCCACAAGATGCTTACAAATTCGTAACTGAAACGGGAGTAGATGCACTAGCCGTAGCCATTGGTACAACTCACGGACAATATAAATCAAAAGCAAAAATTAACTTTGATTTGTTAAAAGAACTATCCACCAATTTGAAAAACGTTGGAATGGTTCTACATGGAGGAACAGGTGTATCTGATGAAGATATGAGGAAATGCGTGTCTCAGGGAATGAAAAAAGTGAATGTGGGAACTGAACTGAATAAATCGTATATTGAAGAAGTAAACAAAACCTTCCCATCCGCCACACCATTAACCTCGCTGCGCACCTTGCTAAAGCCAGCCAATCAGAAGATTAAAGAAATTGTAGTGGAAAAATCGACATTGTTTCAAATATAATAGTTGGGATCAGTCCTAGATAATAGGGCTGATCTTTTTCTCTTGTTAGGAACGCAAGTAATGGAGTAAAATAGCAAATAAATCATAATAATCACAAGAAAAACTTGAGAATCGCAAAAATATTATTAGAATAACAAATAAATTTCTTGAATAGCAATTAAATTTCTTGAATAGCAAATAAATCTCAAAAATCGCAAGTATAAACAATAGAATCGCAAATATCTTATCAAAACTTAATTATCAAATAGCTTTTGACAGAAAAATTCATAGTTTTTATATCAAAATTATCCGCATCCCTATTAAATTAACATGATAAACGTAACATTTTTCACAGAATCCAACCAACATTTCCTTTACAGTAAATAAAAATCAGAACAGTTTGAAAAAAGGAAATATAAAGGAGGAATTCTGATGAAAAGAACGCATTTACCATTGGTATATTCATGCTCAGGCTGTTCTTCAGCTGCACAAACCGCAAACTTAATCGCAATCAAAATGGATCGGGAGGACATTGCCGAAATGTCATGCATTGCCGGTGTAGGGGGAGATGTAAAACCACTCGTAAAAACGGCAAAATCGGGCAGGCAAATCATCGCCATTGATGGCTGTCCGTTGGCATGTACAAAAAACTGCCTCGCAAGGCACGGTGTTCAGCCAACCCATCATTTTGACCTTTCCAATTTTAATGTGGTAAAGAAAAAAGGGGAAGACCCAGACTTAGATGTGTTTATGACGACCTATGAGAGAATAGTAGAGCTCATATAATCAATAAAGGGTATGTTCGCCTTGGACATATCCTTTTTTTCTAGATTGATAAACGAGCACTTCCACTGAAGACCCAAACTTGATCTCACCACAAAAAAAGTAACGATCCCTTCTATCACTACGTTGTAACTGCATACAAAATCTTAATAAATAAAACCCCAAAATTATTATATATTTCAACGACCGAAACAATTTACTTTAGTAATGCAATGTTATAGAATGGTAAAGTTACAAACTTAGGAAATTATGAATCTTCATATTTAAAAAGAAAGGCGAGAGGAACTTGAACAATTTAACAGGTACAAAGCGTTTACAGCTTGCATTGCTTCTAGGATCTCTGGCGATCTTAGGTCCGTTTACCATCGATATGTATTTGCCTTCTTTTCCGACTATTGTAGAAGAGTTCGGTACAACGGCATCCTTCGTACAAATTAGTTTAACTTCTTGTTTGTTAGGCTTAGGGCTGGGGCAATTGATTATCGGTCCAATGAGTGATGTGCAGGGACGGAAAAAACCATTATTAATATTCCTTATTATGTATTTAGTTGCCTCTGCCATTTGTGCATTTGCTCCGAATATTTATTTCTTTATTGCGGCTCGTTTCTTGCAAGGATTTTCAGCAGCAGGCGGGATCGTTATTTCGAGAGCGGTCGTTCGCGATAAGTTTAGTGGAAGAGAATTAACGAAGTTTTTTGCGTTATTAACATTAGTAAGTAATCTTGGTCCAATTATCGCTCCTGTTGCAGGCGGCGCGATTCTAGCCTTTACGAATTGGACGGGAGTATTTGTCGTTTTAAGTGTTGTGGGTTTAGTTTTATTTTTTACGGTATTTTCAAAGCTGGAAGAATCGCTACCTACGGAAAAGCGTGTTCCTAGTAATATAGGTCAAACCTTTAGTAACTTTGGAACTTTATTAAAAGATCGTCAGTTTACGGGATATGCCTTTACACAAGGATTTATTGTGGCTGGAATTTTTGCTTATGTTTCTGGTACTCCATTTGTGTATCAAAATATTTATGGAGTTTCGCCACAAGTATTTAGTTTATTATTCGGATTAAACGGAATTGGTTTGATTCTTGGAAGTCAGGCAGTAGGGAAGTTCGTTGACGTGATATCTGAAAAGACTTTTTTAGTTATAGGTCTGACCATGTCAAATGTTTCAGGTGCCATTCTTCTTGTTGCGTTATTACTAAAGGCACCATTAATTGCTGTTGTTATTCCTATCTTCTTCTTCGTTGCATCAATCGGGATTATTGGAACCACATCGTTTTCACTTGCCATGGAGTCACAAGGGCATATTGCTGGTAGCGCGTCGGCTCTATTAGGATTGTTACCATTTATCCTCGGCTCTATTTCATCACCACTTGTAGGGATTGCAGGTGAGAATTCAGCCATACCGATGGGATCCATTATCTTTGGTGCTAGCTTTTTAGCTTTTCTATCGTATTTTCTTTTCGTACGAAAGGCTTCCGTTGAAAAACCAGCTATCGAAGAACCCGGAAAAATCTCAGTATAATATCTAGACGCTATCCAAAAGGGTAGCGTCTTTTCTTTTAAGGTATCGTTCAATTTACCAAATGAAGTGCATGTGTATGAATTTAAATTAATCAATATATCTAATGGTTGGCTCGCCATGTGAGTTACGTTTCAGTAGGAAATCTGTCGTGTTCGTTATATAAGTAGTTGAAAAATAAGAAAGATTCATCTAATATAGAATCTAGCTTAATTGAATAGTTTTCCAGAAAGTTAAGATGCCTAAATGGCTTAATAGGGAATCTGGTGAAAATCCAGAGCTGTACCCGCAACTGTATGTGTGGACGAAATAAGAAATCCACTGTGTGCATACGTGATTCGTATGGATATGGGAAGGTCTTAGAGTAGGAGGAAGCACGAGTCAGGAAACCTGTCTTACTTTTAAACGTTTCAGTTTCTCCGGGAATAGAGAAGGTGTTTCGATGGTGAGAAGGGACCGTATTTCTGTTTGTCTTTTCATGCTTTCGTTTCATCCGTTCATTCCTGTGAGCGGATTTTTTTATGGAAATCTTTCATTGGGTTGATAACTTCATAGTTTACTTGATAGGTGCAAAAGAAAAAACTTTTGCTTAAAAGGGAAGCACGGTGAAAAGCCGTCGCGGTACCCGCCACTGTATTGGGGAGCTTTGTTACAAATGGTCACTGAGTAAAATCGGGAAGACGTAACAAAAGCAAGGAACCAGAGCCAGGAGACCTGCCTATAAAGTGTGTCACATACCTACGGGACTATAGGTAGATGTGTAGAAAGATGTACATTGCGTATGTTCTTATGCACCTCTATTTGTAGGGGTGCTTTTTTATTACAAAAAATGTAAGGGAGTGGAAAACATGACAACATGGAATTTAAATGGGACAAAGCATCACATCTTGATTTGTAATGGAAGTAGTTGCATGAGAAAAGGGGGAGAAGAAGTAACGCAAGCGATTCGTGATGAAATTAAGCAGTTGGAGTTGGACGACAAGATTCATACAACAAGAACGAGATGCAATGGAAGATGCAAGGATGCTTGTGTCACCATCGTTTATCCAGAAGGCATCTGGTATAAGGCACTTACAGAGGACATGGGACGAGAAATCGTACGGAGTCATCTCGCACAAGGAAAGATACTAGAAGAATCTGTTATTTATACATACGACCAGGAAGGCTTCGTAGCACCTGAAAACTCAGATAGTATTGAGGGAATTTCGAAAAAAGTGAAAGAAGAGGTATGACCTATGGAATTTATCATGTTTGCACTGCTTGCTGTGTTTATTGGCATGAGGCATGGAATCGACGGAGATCATGTAGCAGCGATTGCCGACATGGTTGGCAGTGAGCAGCGTAAGAAGAAACAGCTTACTCTTGGTGTGATGTATGCCATTGGCCACGGCATGATTGTGATGGTTATTGGAGTGTTATTTATTTATATTGGTCTACAACTTCCAGATGCAACGAAGCAAGTACTAGAAATGCTCGTTAGCTTCACCCTTATTTTGCTCGGAATGTTTATTATTTGGTCGATTTTTCAACAAAAGAAAGATTACGAGTATAAAAGCCGACTAAGAATTGTTGTTGAGTTTTTTCATAACATCGCTAATAAGGTGAAATCAGGAACAAAAACCAATCAACTTTCACCTACGAAACTCGGTGCCGTTGGAGCGTTTATTATTGGCATTCTTCACGGCATTGGTGTGGAAAGTCCGACTCAGATCGCGATAATTTCTAATGCGACGGGGCTTGATAATATAACCGTTGCCCTTATTCAACTGACTCTATTTGTTTTTGGGTTACTCATAGCAACGATCGGAATTACGTTTTGTCTTTCATGGGGATTTATGAAAGCTAGAGTGAAAGACAAGCTGTTTTTACTATTAGGAACGATAACAGGAGCCTATAGCTTAGTTCTAGGAATTTTTATGATGGCGGAACTATTGAAAGGAGGAGCGTAATTGAAAGGAAAGCTGTTAGTCATTGGTTTTGGTCCCGGAAGTGAGGAGCATATTACGGACCGAGCAAAAAAAGCGCTTCAAGAAAGCGATATGATCATCGGATACAAAACGTATGTGGAACTGATTGAAAGACTACTCGACGGACAAGAAATCATTAGCACAGGGATGACAGAAGAAGTAACTCGAGCTCAAGAGGCAGTGAGGCAGGCCGAGCTCGGAAAAAAAGTGGCAGTGATCTCTAGTGGAGATGCAGGTGTTTATGGAATGGCAGGTCTTGTGTACGAAGTGTTGGTTGAAAAAGGCTGGAAGCAAGACACGGGTGTTGAGGTTGAAGTAATTCCAGGAATCTCAGCCATCAATTCATGTGCATCCCTATTGGGAGCCCCTGTCATGCATGATGCCTGCACGATCAGCCTAAGTGACCATCTGACTCCTTGGAGGTTGATTGAACAACGAATTGAAGCAGCTGCACAAGCAGATTTTGTGATTGCCTTGTATAACCCAATGAGCGGAAGAAGAACCCGACAAATTGTCGAGGCACAGCGGATACTATTAAAATACCGATCGCCGGAGACACCGGTTGGACTTGTAAAAAGTGCCTATCGTGATCGTCAAAGCATTACGCGCACCACATTAGAAGACATGATGAATCACGAAATTGGCATGTTAACTACTGTGCTGATTGGAAACTCGTCAACGTTCTTTTACGACGACTTGATGATTACGCCAAGAGGTTACCAGCGAAAGTATACGTTGAGGCAAAAGGAACAACCATTGAAACCCCATCAACGATTGAAAAAGGAAGCAGAGCCATGGGCGTTAGAGCAGGTGGTGGTAGGTACTTCCTCTAGAGAAATCGCGGATGAAGCATTACAGCTAATTTTAGGAGAAAGCAATCAACCAAAAGAGTACATCCAACAACCCATTCAATCAATCTTTGAAGTATCGGTTAGTCCAGGTGTTGCGAACAAAAAATTTACCCCGAAGCAAATGATCACACTAGCTGAGATTGTTGGTGATGAAGGAAGCATGGAGTATACCCAGGACCATCATATTAAGCTTCAAGTTCCAACCTCTAACCCAGATCTTGTTGTAAGTGAGCTTGAAGAGGTAGGTTTTCTTCTTGCCCCTGTTGGCGAGGTATTGACACTGAAGGCCTGCGATTTTTGTGAAGGAGAAAAGAAGGATAGCATTCCTTATGCAGAGGCGTTACAAGCAAGACTTGGTGGAATGGATCTGCCTAAGGAAATGAAAATAGGCTTTAACGGATGCGGAATGGCGTGTTTTGGTGCCGTTCGCGAAGATATCGGAATCGTCTTTCGAAAAGGAGCCTTTGATCTATTTTTGGGTGGAAAAACGATTGGAAGAAACGCTCACTCTGGACAAATTGTCGCAGAGGGGATTTCCCCAGATGAAATCGTCGAACTTGTGGAGAGAATCGTTCAGGAATACAAGGAAAAAGGCCATCCGAATGAGCGTTTCCATAAATTCTTTAAGCGAGTGAAAAAGGTGTGCGGATTTGAATTTCAGGATGTGTCACCTTCGCTAAAAATAGAGCTTGCACCTTGTGGGGATTAGGGAGAGTGCATACAGAGTTTCTCTTTATTTACAGATGTAGAACGTTATGGAGCGATTTTTTTTGAGATAACGTCCTTCATCAAATTACGAAACCATTTAATCACAAAAGCCAGCCATAAAAAGCAAAACACAAACCCATTTAAGGAGGAATAACATGAAGGCTATTCTTTTCGTTGGACATGGAAGCAGAGACCACGAAGGCAATGATCAAATCCGAGAATTTATTCAGAACTTAAGACCAAGTGTTGATGAGTCCATATTAGTTGAAACATGTTTTCTAGAGTTCGAGAGACCAACCGTTGGACAGGGGATCGACTTATGTGTAGAAAAAGGTGCTACGGATATCGCGGTGATCCCGATTATGCTCCTTCAAGCGGGGCATTCCAAAATTCACATCCCTGGTGCGATTGACGAAGCAAAGGAGAAATATCCTCATGTTTCGTTTACATACGGGAGACCGATCGGGATTCACGAAGAGGCTCTAAACATTTTACAAACAAGATTAACAGAGGCAGGAGAAAATCTCGACTCGCCTTCTGACGATACAGCCATCCTCCTACTAGGTCGAGGTGGAAGCGATCCGGATGCGAATAGTGATTTATACAAGATTGGGAGATTGCTATGGGAGAAAACCCAGTATTCAATCGTTGAACCTGCTTTTATGGGGGTTACTGATCCTCTAGTGAACGCAGGTATTGAACGATGTATCAAGCTTGGCGCAAAGAGAGTAGTGATTTTACCTTATTTTCTTTTCACGGGAATCTTAATTAAACGACTAGAAGAGCTAGTTAGTGAGTTTCAACAAAGTTACCCAGACATTGAATTCCAACTAGCTGGATATTTTGGATTCCACCCTAATTTACAGACGATTTTAATTGACCGAGCGGAAGAAGCACTTAAAAGCGAGGTAAAAATGAACTGTGATACTTGCCAATATCGTGTAAATGCGATGGAGTTTATCGGTCATCATCACCATCACGATCACGACCATGAACACGGTCATCACCATGACCATCATCATCACCATCATGACCATGAGCATCATCACCACCATCACGATGAGGTAAAGGCAGGGAATACCAAGTGATTTTCATGTTAGCAGGAACAAGTGATGCTAGAGCTCTTGCACTTGATATTAAAAATGAAGGCCTTCAACTCCTTACCACAGTTGTAACAGAAAATGCTGCAACGGAGATGACTAAGGCGGGCATCCCCGTACATGTGGGTCGACTACCAGCTGATGAAATGATCCACCTTATTCAAACAAACGAAGCTAACGTAGTAGTCGATGCCAGCCATCCATTTGCTGAGGAAGCTTCCAAAAATGCCATGGAAGCGGCTAAACAACTAGGACTTCCTTATATTCGTTATGAACGAGAGTCACAATCGTTTGATTACGAAAAATTAACCGTTGTTTCAAGCTACAAGGAAGCAGCGAAAATAGCTGCGACCAAGAAAGGCGTTGTCATGTTAACGACCGGGAGCAAGACCCTGCAAGTCTTTACAGAGGAATTACTGGATAAACCGGATATCCGTCTTTTAGCCCGAATGCTCCCTCGTTTAGATAATATGGAGAAATGCGAGCAGCTTGGGTTTCCACAAAAAAACATTATCGCCATCCAAGGACCTTTCTCTAAAGAATTTGACCAAGCGCTTTATAAGCAATATGGAGTCACCCTCATGATCACAAAAGAAAGTGGCAAGGTGGGTTCGGTTGATGAAAAAGTAGAGGCAGCGAAGGAGTTAGGTATCGAAATTATTATGATCGCCAGACCTAAAATGGACTACGGTGTAAGCTTTTCAGAGTTCTCACCAATTATAAAATTATTAAAAAAAGGAGCCCGATCACATGGACTTTAAAACAGAGTTTAAACCATTAACCGTTCAACCAGAGGAAATTGAGGGCATTAGCTTTCAAATGATTGATGATGAAGTAGGAGAGCATAATTACACTCCAGAACAATACCGCGTTGTCCAACGAGTTATTCACGCTTCAGCCGATTTTGAACTTGGAAAAAGTCTCTTATTTCATCCAAAAGCCATGGAGGCAGGCATTCAAGCCATTCGCAGTGGAAAAAAAGTTGTGGCTGACGTTCAAATGGTGCAATCAGGTGTAAACAAAACAAGAATTGAAAAATTCGGTGGAGAAGTAAATGTATACATTTCTGACCCAGACGTCATGAAGGAAGCCAAACGCTTAAACACAACTAGAGCGATTATTGCCACGAGAAAAGCAATTAAAGAAGCTGAAGGTGGGATTTTTGCCATCGGAAATGCGCCAACCGCTTTGTTAGAACTGATTCGCCTTATTAAAGAGGAAGATGCGAAGCCTGGCCTGATCATTGGATTACCTGTTGGATTCGTATCAGCTGCTGAATCAAAAGAAGAGCTTGCGAAGCTTGATGTCCCATTTATAACAAATATCGGAAGAAAAGGCGGTAGTACAGTAACGGTTGCTGCCTTAAATGCCATTTCTATTTTAGCCGAACAGGTATAAAACGATGGCCGAGCAAGCGAAAGAGGAGAAAAAGCTAAGGGAAGGCTATACAACGGGAGCTTGTGCCACAGCCGCAACAAAAGCGGCTCTTATCGCATTAATTACCGGAGAGGAACAAACAGATTCAACCATTTTTCTCCCCGTTGGTCGCTTTGTGACCTTCGCCATTGAGAGCTGTCAGGCATCTCCTACCATAGCTGTAGCCACTGTCATCAAGGATGGCGGTGACGATCCGGATGCCACCCATGAAGCACAAATTATCTCTACCATTACTTGGTCAAATGAACCGGGAATCGTACTTGATGGGGGCATTGGAGTCGGAAGGGTGACGAAACCTGGTCTACCTGTTCCGGTTGGTGAAGCAGCCATTAATCCTGTCCCTCGAAAAATGATCCTCGGTGTGGCGGAAGAAGTGTTACAGGCTTATGGAGTGGAAAAAGGAATCAAAATTGTGATTAGTGTCCCAGTGGGGGAAGAAATTGCAAAAAAAACCTTAAATGGCCGTTTGGGTATTCTTGGCGGGATTTCGATTTTAGGAACGAGAGGAATTGTCGTTCCCTTTTCTACATCTGCCTATAAAGCGAGTATCGTCCAAGCGATTAGTGTGGCACGCGCAAGTGGTTGCGAACAAATTGTCATCACTACTGGGGGTCGGAGTGAAAAATATGCGATGAAGCAGTATCCCGAGTTACCGGAAGAAGCATTCGTTGAAATGGGGGACTTTGTCGGATTTTCCTTAAAACAATGTAAAAAGCAGGGAGCGAAAAAGGTTTCGATGGTTGGTATGATGGGCAAGTTTTCAAAGGTGGCGCAAGGAGTCATGATGGTTCACTCCAAAAGTGCTCCCATCGATTTTGGGTTTCTGGCTAACGTGGCGGAGCAAGCTGGGGCACACGAAGAACTTGTGAATGAAATCAAGGGTGCCAATACAGCATCACAGGTAGGGGATATGATGTCGGAGTCTGGCTATCATCAATTTTTCGACTTACTATGTGGGTCTTGCTGTGAAGAAGCATTAAAGGAAGTGAGTGGTGGTTTGGAGGTAGATACGACCATTTACACATTAAAAGGAGAATTATTAGGAAAGGCGATGCGACAGGGATGAAATCTATTAAAATGATTGGAATTGGCGATGATGGGAAGAAAAGTCTTCTTCCTATATATGAAGGCTGGATTTATGAAAGTGAGCTATTAGTAGGGGGACATCGACAGTTAGCCTATTTTCCCGACTACCAAGGTGAAACACTTCCCATCGAAGGCGGACTTCCACGCTTAGTAGAAAGATTACAGACTGAAAAAAAGAAGGTAGTTATTTTAGCATCTGGAGATCCCCTGTTTTTTGGTATTGGAAGCTATCTTTCTAGTAAGCTCGATTTAGAAATTTACCCTTACTTGAGCTCGATTCAAATAGCCTTCGCAAAAATGGGAGAACGTTGGCAGGATGCCCATGTGGAGAGTGTACATGGGAGACCGATGAAAGGCTTGGCACAACGGATTGATGGAAAGTCTAAGGTAGCGATTCTAACGGATGCCGAAAATTCCCCAAATAAAATAGCCGAATATCTCCTGTCTTTTGGAATGGACGAATACGAGGTATTTGTCGGCGAAAATTTAGGTGGGGAACATGAAAGAGTCGGCTGGTATCAGCTCCAGGATATGCGAACCATCGATTTTTCTCCACTAAATGTCGTGATTTTGAAAAAAGTAAATCCAGCTCCTTCTTGGCCGATTGGAATTGAAGATCATGAATTTTTCCAAAGAAAGCCAGATAAAGGGCTAATTACAAAAAAAGAAGTCCGAGTGTTAAGCGTTAGTGCCCTGCAACTAAAAATAGATAGTGTTGTTTGGGACATTGGGACCTGTACCGGATCAGTAGCGATTGAAGCAGGAAGAATCGCTCGTGAAGGTCAAATTTTTGCCATTGAAAAAAACGAGGAGGACTTAGAAAACTGCAAACAAAATCTATCGAAATTTCGTGTTGATGCGACGGTTGTACATGGAAAAGCCCCGGATCAATTGGAACATTTCCCTTCACCAGATGCCGTATTTATAGGCGGAACAGCAGGTGGGATGAAGGATATCCTGAGAATTTGCTGTCATAGGCTGAATCAAAATGGTCACATTGTATTAAACGCTGTTACAATCGAAAACTTAGCCGAAGCCATGGCCTCTTTTAAAAAGAATGGCTTCACTACAGAAGTCACACTAGCACAAATTTCAAGAAGTAAGCCTATTTTAAATCTAACTCGCTTCGATGCGTTAAACCCCATTTATATCATTACTGCCAAAAGAGAGGAAGAACAAACATGTTAGGAACATTATATGGATTAGGAGTTGGACCAGGAGATCCCGAACTAATTACGGTGAAAGCCTTTCGTCGATTAAAGGAGTCTCCAGTTATTGCTTACCCGAAAAAACAAAGAGGCAGCAAAAGCTACGCTCATAAGATTATCGATGTCTATTTTCAACCAGAGGAAAAAGAAATGCTCGGCCTCGTATTTCCAATGACAAAGGACCCGGATATTTTAGATAGAAAGTGGTCGGAAACCGTAGAACTAGTATGGGAAAAGGTTCAGGAAGGAAAGGATGTTGCCTTCGTAACAGAAGGGGATCCCCTTTTATATAGTACATTTATCCATATGATGCGCCTCATGCGGGAGC
Source organism: Robertmurraya sp. (assembly GCF_036676585.1). Classification (NCBI taxonomy): domain Bacteria; kingdom Bacillati; phylum Bacillota; class Bacilli; order Caryophanales; family Bacillaceae; genus Robertmurraya; species Robertmurraya sp. Next base: position 429 of record NZ_JAKFCQ010000035.1, on the reverse strand, counting down.
GACACCCTGAAGTACCGATCGAAATCGTGCCTGGTATTTCATCCTTTAACGGTGCCGCATCCCGACTAGGAATTGCCCTAGCAGATGGGGACGATCATATTGCCATTGTTCCAGCAAGAGATGACTATGAAACCATGAAAAAAGTGATTCAAGAAAATGATTGTGTCATTTTTATCAAAGTCGCAAAGGTCATTGATGTCATGCTCCACGTTCTTCGCGATTTGGATTTATTACATAAAGCATCCGTTGTTACAAAGGTAACGTCTGATGAGGAAATCATTTGGAATGCAGCCGAGCTCGATGGTGCTGAGCTTGAATACTTAACATTAATGGTGGTGAGAAAATGAAGCTATACATCATAGGTGCCGGACCAGGAGATCCTGACCTAATTACGGTAAAGGGGTTAAAGCTTTTACAAGAAGCCGATGT
>NZ_JAKFCQ010000034.1:0-14025 GCF_036676585.1 Robertmurraya sp. | reverse complement strand
GAAAAAGAAGGATGGAGTCTGAATGCAGTTTTGATTCGGACAGGAGTCGCGTGAAAAAGAAGGATCGAGTCTGAAAGCAGAGTTGATTTGGACAGGGTTCGCGAGAAAAAGAAGGATCGAGTCTGAATGCAGTTTTGATTCGGACAGGAGTCGCGTGAAAAAGAAGGATCGAGTCTGAAAGCAGAGTTGATTTGGACAGGGTTCGCGTGAAAAAGAAGGATCGAGTCTGAAAGCAGAGTTGATTTGGACAGGGTTCGCGTGAAAAAGAAGGATCGAGTCCGAAAGCAGAGTTGATTTGGACAGGGGACCCGGGAAAAAGAAGGATGGAGTCTGAATGCAGTTTTGATTCGGACAGGAGTCGCGTGAAAAAGAAGGATCGAGTCTGAAAGCAGAGTTGATTTGGACAGGGGACGCGGGAAAAAGAAGAAGAGAGTCCGAAAGCAGAGTTGATTTGGACAAGGGAACCAGGAAACAGAACTACAGAGTCCGAATGCAAGGTTGATTTTAGACAGAAGAATAGAGAAATTGATGGAGCAAGTCCGAATACAAGCACCTAAAAAAGAATGGCACGAAAATAACCATTCGAGCCATCCCCCATATATCAATTAACAACACTTCGTCTGATCTGCACCACCACAGCAAGCGCTATTCTTCTCATCTTTCTCAGTAATTTCTTTAATTTCCACACCACAGCAATCTGAATTCTTATTGTTTCTTACTAGATTCTTCAAAAAGCCCATTTTGGATTCACCTCCTTTCAAAATTAAGCGTTAGCCTGTGTCACACAGCAATTCGGATCTTTACGAGGAGCAGGGATAGAGATTTTTTTCGATTCTTCTCGCTCAAAAAACTTCCAAGCGTGTCTGGCATTCCTTTCTACTTCCTGTTGCTTAAGCTTTGCGATTGCATGATAGTCTTGATAAAACATGTGATCGTCTCCTTTAATCAAAATATATTGATGTATTAATCAAAAAAAATTGATTTAACCCTGTAAAAGAAAACCTAACAGCAGCTAGGTCTAAATAGGCAGCAAAGCTCAGGGGACAGTAGATGATTGATTTCTTCGGTGTTTACTTGGTAATAGCTCCACGTACCTTTTGTTTCTTTCGTGATTAAACCGGCATCAAGCAAAATCTTTAAGTGATATGAAAGCTTAGATTGAGGCATGTCAATCAACTCACTCAAATCACAAACACAACTCGAGTTTTGTTGAACCAAAAGGTGTAAGATGTATAGGCGTTTTTGATCTGCAAGGGCTTTGAATTTTGCTTCGTATGTCTCAAGCTTGCTTTTTAGTGGGATATCTTGACTAGTTGCATTTTTTGTACGAGTTACGTCCGTTAAGGGAATGAACTGTTTCACTTTTCGTTCTCCTTTAATCAAAAATACTTGATATACTGTATTATACTTCCAGTGGTAGAGATTGGCAACTGTTTAATCAAAAAAATTTGATTAAACTTTTTACAAAAGCTTAACAAAAAACTGATTGAGCTAGATATATAAGTGTATTATTATATAAGTAATCGATTATATACTTATTTGCATCAAACATTTGGGAAAGATAAACGTATTCTAATGGCCAATTAGGAGGTGTTTCCATGCAACAAGAATCTGTCATTGAGATTGAAGAAATCGCAAATGTCTTAAAGCTATTAGGAGACAAAACACGATTAACGATCGTGAAAATATTAGATTCCAATGATTGCTGTGTGTGTGAGTTTGTTGAGATTTTTAAAACTAGTCAGCCTGCGATTAGCCAGCATGTAAGAAAGCTAAAGGATAAGGGAATTGTAAAGGAATCAAGAAGGGGACAGTGGATTATTTACTCCTTAAATAAGGAAAGTGAGTACTACCCATTCTTGCAGGGTGTTCTTAAACATTTACCAGATCAAGGCTATCGATTGGATGAATTAGAAAAACAAGGTTTACGTATTTCTTGTTGTGAATAAGGAGGTTCATTTGTGACATCTATTGTTTTAGCATCAGTGATTTTTTTGCTGACACTAGTTTTAGTTATTTGGCAGCCGAAGGGATTGTCGATTGGTTGGTCCGCTTGTGGTGGGGCAATTCTGGCGTTGCTTGTGGGAGTCGTGGATTTTAAAGATGTTCTTGATGTAACAAGCATTGTTTGGAATGCGACCTTAGCATTTATCGCCATTATTATCATTTCTTTAATTCTTGATGAAATTGGTTTCTTTGAGTGGGCGGCCCTCCATATGGCTCGTGCCGCAAAAGGAAACGGTGTTCTCATGTTTGTATATGTTTCCATATTAGGTGCAATCGTTGCCGCATTCTTTGCGAATGACGGAGCGGCATTGATTCTTACACCAATCGTCCTTGCGATGGTTCGAAACTTACAATTTAACGAGGGTATGGTGTTTCCATTTATTATCGCTAGTGGATTTATCGCTGACACCACTTCGTTACCACTTGTCGTTAGTAACCTGGTGAATATTGTTTCTGCTGACTTTTTTGGCATCGGCTTTGCGGAATTCGCCTCAAGGATGATTGTTCCAAACTTCTTTTCGTTAGCAGCGAGCATTCTTGTTCTTTATCTTTATTTCCGAAAAAGTATTCCAAAATCATATGACCTTACGCAGCTGAAACAACCGGTGGATGCCATACGAGATCAGAAGATGTTCCGTCTCTCCTGGCTCGTGTTAGGAGTTCTACTCATTGGATATTTTGCGAGTGAGTTTACAGGGATTCCTGTTTCTATTATCGCCGGAATTGTTGCGATCTTCTTCCTCTTTATGGGCAGAAGAAGTCCGGCTGTCAACACTCGCACAGTTGTAAAAGGAGCACCGTGGGCCATTGTATTCTTCTCGATTGGGATGTATGTGGTTGTATACGGTTTGCGAAATGTAGGCTTAACAAACCTATTAGCAGACCTGATTCAGGTGACGGCTGATCAAGGACTGTTTGCAGCTACTGTAGGAATGGGCTTTATTGCTGCGATATTATCGTCTGTGATGAACAATATGCCGACCGTTATGATTGATGCGTTAGCGATTGCTGACACACATACAACGGGAGTCATTCGAGAAGCTCTCATCTATGCGAATGTGATCGGTTCGGACCTTGGGCCGAAAATTACCCCGATTGGATCGCTTGCGACTCTTTTATGGCTACATGTTTTATCGCAAAAGGGAGTCAAAATTTCATGGGGTACTTATTTTAAAACAGGTATCATTCTAACCATCCCAACATTATTCATTACGTTGGTTGGGCTCTATATTTGGTTACTAATCATTCACTAAAAGGAGAAGGAAAACATGACGAAAAAAACAATCTACTTTCTATGTACTGGAAATTCTTGCAGAAGCCAAATGGCTGAAGGTTGGGCGAAAAAGCATTTAGGAGAAGAGTGGGATGTGAAAAGTGCTGGACTTGAGGCACACGGTTTGAACCCTAATGCAGTGAAAGCAATGAAAGAAGCTGAAATCGATATTTCAAATCAAACATCTGACACGATTGACCCTGAAATCTTAAATAACGCGGACTTAGTGGTCACTCTATGTGGACACGCGGCAGACCATTGCCCAGTGACTCCTCCACATGTGAAGCGTGAGCATTGGGGCTTTGATGATCCGGCTAAAGCAGAGGGAACAGAAGAAGAAAAATGGGCATTTTTCCAACGTGTTCGTGATGAAATTGGCGATCGAATCAAAACATTTGCTGAAACAGGTAAATAAGCATAAAACCCGGGGATGAATACATCTCTGGGATGTTTTCTGTCTTGTGTATAAGTATATGCTTATAAATTAAAAGGGAGTGTCTCAAATGACCAAAGTTGAAATCTTTGACCCTGCTCTTTGTTGTCCAACTGGTGTGTGTGGGCCAAGTGTCGATCCTGAGTTAACAAGAATGGCTACTTCTGTGTTTATTTTAGAAAAAAAGGGCTTCGATATTAAGAGATATAACTTAGCGAGTGACCCTGGGAAGTTTGCTGAAAATACGAAGGTGAACCAATTTTTGCATGAAAAAGGTCCGGATTCGCTACCAATTACGTTACTTAATGGGGAAATCAGTCAATCAGGAAGCTATCCATCAAACGAAACTCTTGCTCAGTGGTTTGGTATCGAAATGACAGAATTAGAGAAGAAAAAGGTTACGAATAAAATCAACCTAATTTAACCGATGGAAGGTGTAAGGTGATGTTTCAACCATTTGATCCCAAAACTGCTGTTCATACGCCGTTTCTGTTCTTTACAGGTAAAGGTGGGGTAGGGAAAACATCGACTGCCTGTGCAACGGCTGTCTCGCTTGCGGATGAAGGAAAGAAGGTTCTGCTTGTAAGCACAGACCCAGCTTCTAATCTTCAGGATGTTTTAGAACTCGAACTCACGAATATTCCAGCAGAAATTCCACAGGTGAAGAATTTGTTTGCTTGTAATTTAGACCCGGAACAAGCAGCGAAAGCCTATCGTGAAAAGGTTGTTGGACCGTATCGAGGGGTGCTGCCCGATTCCGTCATAGCAACGATGGAAGAGCAATTATCCGGAGCATGTACGGTAGAAATAGCGGCATTCGATGAATTTACGAGTCTTTTAGCCGATCCAGCGATTGTAGATGTTTTTGAACATATCATTTTTGATACGGCTCCAACTGGACACACGCTTCGGTTGCTTCAATTACCATCAGCTTGGAGTGGCTTTTTAGAGGAAAGTACTCATGGTGCCTCTTGTTTAGGACCGTTATCTGGATTAGGTGAGAAAAAGGATTTATATGCAAAAACGGTTCAAGCATTATCCGATTCTACTAAAACGATGCTCGTTCTTGTTGCTAGACCGGATGAATCATCGCTTTACGAGGCAAATCGAGCAGCAAAGGAACTAAAAGAAATTGGCATACAAAATCAAGCGTTAATTATAAACGGAATCCTCCAAACGTATTTTCCTGATGATAAGATTTCTACGGCTTTTTATAAAAAGCAACGAAACGCAGTGAGTCAGTTACCTGATGAATTTAAGCAAGCGGTCATCTACTCCTTGCCATATGTTTCGTATTCATTAACAGGGTTAGAGCATTTGCGTTACCTGTTGAAGCATTATTCGATTCCACCTGTTCCATTAGCGGGAGAGCTTGAAAAAGGACACACACTTCCTGACTTAGAACAACTAGTGAATCATTTTTCTACTCAACAAACCCGGGTTATTTTAACGATGGGAAAAGGGGGAGTAGGGAAAACGACGATTGCATCGGCCATCGCGGTGGGCTTAGTGGAAAAAGGTCATAAAGTACATGTAACCACAACAGACCCAGCGGCCCATTTGGAGCTAATGTTTGAAAATCAAGACTATCCCGATCTAACCATTAGCCGAATTGATCCAAAGCATGAGGTGGAGATGTATAAAAAAGAAGTGCTTTCAACTGCTGGCCAAAACTTGGATGAACAAGGTCTTGCTTTTTTAGAGGAAGATTTAAATTCACCTTGTACAGAGGAAATTGCTGTCTTTCGAGCGTTTGCTGAAGTGGTGGACCGATCGAAGGACGAAATTGTGGTGATTGATACCGCTCCAACAGGACATACTTTGCTTTTATTAGATGCGGCACAGTCGTATCATAAAGAGCTTTCTCGTTCAACGGGAGAAGTTCCAGAGAGTGTTCAAAAGCTTCTGCCACGACTAAGAAATGATCAAGAAACAGCAGTTGTAATCGTGACGTTAGCGGAAGCAACTCCCGTATTGGAAGCACAGCGTTTGCAAGAGGATTTGAAAAGAGCAGAGATTGTCCCGCAGTGGTGGGTGATTAACCAAAGTCTTTATGCAACGGAAACAAAGGATCCGGTGCTAAAGGGACGAGCCATCGCAGAGGAACAGTGGATTCAAAAGGTAGAAGATATTTCTGCCAAATGTGCCATTGTTCCACTGATGAATGAAGAACGATCCGGTTACGAACACTTAAAAGCATTGGTAGAGTAAAACATATAGAGAGGATGAATACGATGCAAATCACTAATGAAGCACGTGATCAATTAAAGCAAGTATTTGCAGAACAAGCGGCCAATGGTCTCCGCGTTTATTTTGCGGGCTTTGGCTGAGGACGCCCACAAGTAGGGCTGGCTCTGGATGAGCCGGAAGAAAATGATAAAGTAGTCACCATTAATGAGATACAAGTAGCAATCGATCCGCATATTGAGGATCACATCGGAGATCTGATTTTAGGACTTAATGAAGAGCGAACCGCTTTTGTACTTGTTGGAAACGAAAGCGATTGTTGCTAACAGGAGGATACCCAGATGAGTGAAAAAAACTATCAGGCTTTAATCAAGGATCGAATTTTTATCGGTGGAGCGGATCAAGTGGAAGAGGTCATGGAAAATGAGAAAGTCGACGTGATCTATGATTTGCGTGCGGAGGCTCCAACAGAAGAATCTAAATATAACCGAATTCATCAGCCAATTGTGGATGATGAAGAGCACCAAGAAGAGTCTGTAAAACAGGCCATTAATGAAGTGATTTCTTCCTATAACGAAGGCAAGAAAGTGTATTTCCATTGTGGTGGGGGCAGCAATCGTACAGGTACAGTAGCGATTGGTACCTTGTTAGGATTAGGGCATGCTAAGGAAATCGACAAGGCGGAAGAAATGGCTCAAGGAATTCGTTCGAAAATTAAGGTGAAGCCAGAGATGAAGGCGGCATTGAAAAAGATTTACCCGAACGCTTAATTGGTAACGTACAGCTGACGTAAAGTCGGCTGTATTTTTTTTCATTCATTGTGAATTCATTCACAAAAAGTCCATAACTTTGTAGCAATTATTTGAACAATACTTTGAAGTGATGATATTTGAAATTGAGAATGTTAATCTTAGGGCATAGAAATGATACTTTTATTTTTGAAAGGAAGATTCATATGATTAACAAATGGTGGAGAAATAACAACATTGCAGCAGGGATTGTTACTGTGATTCGATTGTATTTAGGATATGGCTTTATAACAGCAGGCTGGGGGAAAATTAGCGGAGGCGCATTTGATGCAAGTGGCTTTATTGGAAATGCCATTAAAAATCCAGTGGCAGGTCCTGATGGAAGCGCCGTGTATGGAGCATATACTTCTTTCCTAGAAAGCGTCGCTTTACCTAATGTGGAGCTGTTTAACTTTATGGTTCCTTGGGGCGAATTTCTAGTAGGCTTAGGGTTAATTTTAGGCTGCTTAACAACAGCTGCTTCTTTCTTCGGAATAGTTATGAACTTTTCATTCTTATTAGCGGGTACGGTGTCTCATAATCCTACAGATATCTTAATGGGCTTTTTAATCATCACTGCCGGTGCAAATGCTGGTTTATTCGGACTAGATCGTTACGCATTACCATATTTACGTAAGTTAACAAACAAGGGAAAAGACAGTAAAACCGTAACAAACTAATGAAAAAGGGTTGCAATCATGGAATTGCAACCTTTTTATTATACTTCTAACCAGTTCTGTGACCATTTTTCTATATCTCTCATAAGAGGCTCCAAGGCTACTCCCTTATCAGTTAGTGAATATTCAATTCGAACAGGAGTTTCTGGGAATACTTCACGCTTCACAATGCCTTCATTCTCCAGATCCTTTAACCTCTCTGAAAGCACACGACCACTTACACCAATGGATGATTCTAGGCTACAAAAACGCTGCGGGCCGCCTAGTAACTGGTAAATAATTAAACCCGTCCATCTTTGGCTTAATATACTCATCGCTTTTTCAAATCTAGGACAAATGGATTTATCCATGACAATCACTCCTTCCTTCTATTATAACCCCTTTTTTTCATAATTAAATTATTTTTTATAAAATACTTACTTGACGTTTGTTTGTTATGAAAATATAATTACTTACATAAAGTAAGTTACTAACAAATATTTCAATCAGGTTTTTAAAAGATAAACAGTAAATGATAAGTATACATGAAGCAACATAATAAAGGAGAGATCACAAATGGGATTTCATCGTGAACCAAATACATTTGTTAGCCAAGTAAACCTAAAAGTAGCAAACCTAGAACGATCGCTTACGTTTTACCAAGAGGTCATTGGACTACAGGTGTTACACCAAACAAACAGTACCGCCGATCTAACAGCTGACGGAAAAACAGTTCTTGTTTCTATTCAACAGCCCGATGATGTTGTGTCAAAGCAAGGGCGAACGACTGGCTTATATCACTTCGCTTTACTTCTACCAACTCGTACGGATTTAGGAAGATTACTAAAGCATTTTCTCCAGGTGCGTTATCCATTACAAGGCGCATCCGACCATTTGGTAAGTGAAGCGATCTATTTAGCTGACCCAGATGGGAATGGAATTGAAGTGTATGCAGACAGACCTGCTTCTGCCTGGAGTTGGAATAATGGAGAAGTGGAAATGGCCACGGTTGCGTTAGATGCGGAAAGCCTTCTTGCTGAGGGAGAAGGAGAAGCGTGGAACGGAATGCCAGCTGGTACGATTATGGGTCATATCCATCTTCATGTGTCAGAGTTACAGAAAACAGAGGAGTTTTATACAAAGGGACTCGGATTTGAGGTTGTTACTCGATACGGAGGTCAGGCATTATTTATTTCTACTGGTAAATACCATCACCATATTGGATTGAACACATGGAATGGTGTGGGAGCCCCGCCTGCTGCTGAAAACAGTGTTGGCATGGAATCTTATACAATGGTGCTTCCTAGTGAAGAAAAGAGAGAGCAGATCATCTCTCAGTTAAAAGAAATGGGCGTAGCGGTTACGGAGGAGAAGGGCGCATTTATTACGGCAGATCCTTCGGGAAATCGAATTCGATTAGAGGTATAATGGTAAAAAGCAGTGAGGTTCTTCTTAGGACTCACTGCTTTTTTGTTGTTTTTAGTTACCGTTGGGCTTTGTTTTTGAATTTGATGGGCACTGAAAGAGGAGTTGAGTGCCCGTGAGCGATTATTTTTGATCTTGCCGGTAACTGAAAGGGTGATTGAGTGCCCGTGAGCGATTATTTTTGGGCATGTCGGTAACTGAAAGGGTGATTGAGTGCCCATGGGCATTTTTTTCGAGCTTCCCGGGAACTGAAAGAACGAGCGACCTAGCAAACATTTATTCTTGACACCAACCTAGTAAATTATTATATTAATAACATACTTTAATGCTAAAAAGCGTTTAAGTAAAATAGTGACCTTTCGCTTGGAAAGTCTGCTATTCTTATATGAATTAGGGTGGTAACGCGGAGCTCCTTCGTTTCTATCGACGTGAGGGCTTTTTTCTTTGGCTCAAAAACCCTTATTGGAGGAAAACATCATGAATCAAGACAGCGTACTAAATTTAAAACCAATTGAAGCTTTTATTATCTCCTTGATCGTTATTGGGGGAATTAGCTATTCTCTTATATTTGCAGGTGCAGTTCCTCATATTCCGATTGTTTTAGCGATCATGGGACTGTTTCTTTACGGTATTTATAAGAAGGTATCCGTTAACGAATTGGAAGAGGCGATCATTAATGGAGCTAAATCTGGAGCAGGGGCCGTATTTATTTTTCTCTTTATCGGGATGCTGATTAGTAGTTGGATGGAAAGTGGAACGATTCCAACCTTTATCTATTTGGCGCTTGAAGTAGTTACTGACAAATGGTTCTATGCCATTGTGTTTGTCGTGAGCTCTATTATTGGCATGAGTATCGGAAGTTCGTTAACAACTGCAGCTACCATCGGAGTTGCCTTTATGAGTGTTTCTACTGCGCTAGGCCTTTCAGATGCCATTACAGCTGGAGCCGTGATTTCTGGAGCCTTTTTTGGAGATAAAATGTCACCTCTATCAGATACAACAATTTTGGCTTCATCTACTGTTCACGTAGACTTGTTTGATCACATCAGAAATATGGCATGGACAACGGTACCGGCATTTATCTTATCCTTTCTATTATTTGTTATCTTGTCACCGGCGGAATCTGCTGCGAACTTTGCCGATTTAGATCTTTTGAAAGCAAGTTTGAAAGAACATGATCTTGTTCATTGGTACTCTTTATTACCATTTGTAGTGTTAGCACTGTTAGCTATCAAAAAAGTGCCAGCGATTATCACTTTGGCTTCAGGAATTGGTACTTCTCTTTTTGTTACGTTATTTGTACAAAAGGAGATCCATCTTCAGGGACTAATGAACACCTTATTTGCTGGGTATTCCTCCAATACAGGAGTGGAGGAAATCGATTCCATGCTTTCTAGAGGTGGGATGGAGAGCATGATGTTTTCTGTTTCACTTATTCTTTTAGCGCTAGCCATGGGTGGGTTATTTTTTAAGCTTGGAATTCTTCCAGCTTTACTTGCAGGAATTAGCGGAATGTTGAATAAGGTATGGAGTCTTGTGGTTTGGACGGCAGGAACAGCCATTACCATTAATTTCTTAGTCGGGGAACAATACCTCTCTATCCTTTTAACAGGAAGTTCCTTTAAAGAAAGGTACAAAAAGATGGGTTTACATGGGAAAAATCTTTCTAGAATTCTAGAGGATGCGGGGACGGTAGTCAATCCACTTGTTCCATGGAGTGTGTGCGGAGTCTTTTTGGCGGGAGTATTAGGAGTAGAGACATTATCTTATCTTCCTTTTACGTTCTTCTGTTTGTTGAGTCCAATTATTACCATGATATTCGGTTTAACCGGGTTCAAACTTTCAAAGCTCGAAGAATAATCTTACAATGAAGGTATGACTATTTCCTGAGGAGTGTAAACGATGACGAGGAGAGCTTTGATTAATATCGATTATACGAATGATTTTGTTGTGGGTGCTTTGCCATGTGGAGAGCCTGGTACAGCCATCGAAGGAGAAATCACCAAGATTACTGAGGAATTTATCAACAAAGGTGAGTATGTAGTGTTCGCGATTGACCTGCATAAAGAGGGCGATCATTTTCATCCAGAAACGGAACTGTATCCTCCTCACAATATTGAAGGGACAGAGGGTAGGCATTTGTATGGGACGTTAAACACGCTGTATCTTCAAAATGAGAAGAAGGAACATGTGTATTGGATGGATAAAACACGCTACAGTGCTTTCGCTGGGACGGATCTAGAAATCAAGCTAAGAGAACGCGGCATCACAGACGTCCACTTGGTTGGTGTTTGCACGGATATCTGTGTGTTACATACAGCTGTTGATGCCTATAACAAAGGCTTCAAAATCGTCATACACGAAAAAGCAGTAGCTAGCTTTAATCAAGCAGGACATGATTGGGCATTAGGGCATTTTAAAGGAAGCATGAATGCACAAATCTTATAATTACTTTTAGGCGTAATCATCATTTTGATGGTTACGCTATTTTTTTCCATTTTAGTTCTTGACTATCGAGCATGAGGAGTATATATTTTAATTAACGATTAACAAATCGTTAATTAAAAGGAGATGGAATACATGACCTTTACAACCCCAGATGGATACACAAGTGATATTGCTGTTTTCACGATCACATCAGAAAGCAATGGAGATTATAAACCACCGATAAAAACATTAAAAATTCTACTAATAAAAAGAAGCGAACATAACCATGAAGGTAATCTCAATATCGAGGCAGGAAAATGGGCTTTACCCGGTGGGTTTGTTCAACCAACGGAAACAGCAATGACAGCTGCCGAACGAAAGCTATATGAAGAAACAGGAATCGACGGGTTAAAGATGAAGCATTTCGGCATGTATGATGACCCCGAACGAGACAAGAGGGGCTGGATCATCTCGAATGCGCATTATGTAATAGCAAGTGAAAAGTCTTTGGAAAAACGGAAAGTCTCAAAGGATGCGTCTGATATTCAATTGTTTTCAATAGAAGAGGCGCTAACATTTGATCTTGCTTTCGATCACCGAAATATCATCGACGATGCCCTTTGGTTTATCAAAAAGGATATGGCCTTGACCACATTGGCACAGCATTTTTTACCAGAGGAGTTTGTTTTGTCAGAGCTTCAAGGGGTGCTACTCACGGTGCTAGATGACCCAGCAATCTCGACTGATGCTGCCTTTTTTAGAAAAGCTCCCACACTTCCGTTTCTTGAAGCGGTGCTTGAGGATGGGAAACCAAAGAAATCAAATCGTTATTCGAAAACACCTGCGCAGTTGTACCGATTTACGGATTTCCAACCGATGGTGTCGGTGTACAACCCAAAATTAAAAGGGTAAGGGGAGAGTAAAATGAAAGATTGGACTCGTTTTGAGATGGGATGGTTGGCTATTTTTACGATGATTAATCTTTACCTTTTCTTTGCTTGGGAGGATTCCCTTATAGGTCTGATATCCTCAATTAGTGGAATGCTGTGCGTCGTGTTAGTCGCCAAAGGGAAAATTTCTAATTATTATTTTGGTATCGTTCAGACGGCAACTTACGCGTATATTGCTTATGGCTATGGTCTTTACGGGGAAGCCATGCTGAATGGGTTGTTTTATTTTCCCATTCAGTTTATCGGGATTTATTTATGGAGTAAAAACAAAACCAAACATGGAGTGAAAGGGGAAGACGTTACGGTTAAAAGTCTTACCAAGTCAGGCTGGGTTACCACGGTGGTAACAGTAACGATATTCACGATTGCGTATGGGTTTTTCTTAAAATATTTAGGTGGAAACAATGTCTGGACTGACTCAGCAACAAATGTATTGTCTGTGACAGCGCAAATTTTAATGTTAAAACGGTTTGCTGAACAATGGCTGTTATGGATTGCAGTAAATGTATTATCGATTTTCCTTTGGTTGAGCGCCCTTATTTCTCAAGGAGGAAATGATTTTTCGATGCTCGTTATGTGGTCTGCATTCCTTGTGAATAGCATTTACGGATATATTAATTGGCGCAAGCTTTACATGAAGCAAAGTGGGGTGTAAAACATGACAACTGGTTTTATTGGTGGCAAATTTCTTCCTTTACATCTTGGTCATGTGTATGCCATTGTTCACGCATCCTCGATGGTGGATGAACTGTACGTGGTATTATCTCACAGTGAAAAGCGGGACCTGGAATTATGTGAAGGGACAGAAATGAGCTATATTCCCGCACGTATTCGTTTGCGCTGGCTTTCTCAATTAACGAAGGATATGCCCCATGTAAGAGTCATTTCTATTGAAGATGATCAAGGGAATGAAGACTACGATTGGGTTCAAGGAGCTGAGAGAATCAAAGAAGAGATTGGAAAGCCGATTGACTTTGTGTTTAGTTCAGAACTTGAGTACAGCGAGATTTTTGAAAAGTTATATCCTACATCTAAGCATATCCTGATCGATCCTACTCGTAGACAGGTTGGAATCTCAGCGACAAAAATTAGAGAAGAAGGAGTTTTCCACCACTGGGCCTTCCTACCAGATTTAGTGAAGCCTTACTTTGTCAAAAGGGTAGTGATCGTCGGAACGGAGAGTTGTGGAAAGTCGACACTAACGAAAAATCTTGCCAAAATCTATAACACTAGCTATGTGGAAGAATACGGTCGAACTGTGTGTGTGGAGTTAGGTGGCTGTGACGGTATTATTATAGAGGAAGATTATTTAAAAATCGCTTATGGACATAAAATGATGGAAATAGAAGCGATTAAAAAAGCAAATAAGTTGGTGTTTATTGATACGGAAGCAATCGTCACTCAATTTTATTCCCATCTATATAACGATGTGTATCAGCCAGTGTTAGACGAAATAGCTAAGCTGCAAACCTATGATTTATGGTTATTTTTAGAGCCAGATGTCTCATGGGTGGATGATGGGTTGCGCGTACATGGAATTGATTCTGTTCGAAATGAAAATAATCACCACCTCAAAAGGCTATTAGAGCAGCATCAAATTACCTATAAAACTTTATATGGTAGCTATGAGAATCGGTTGAAGAATGCCCTCGTTTTCATTGAAGAGCTATTTTGAGTGTAAAAAGCGTAAGTTCTTTATAAACGACGAAGGTTTCCGATACAAAATCATAAGTAATTGCCCCCTCAAGTTGGGGGTTTTTTCTATGAAACTTTATTCCATATCGAACGTATTAGTTGTTATAAAGCTAGACTCATTGTATAATTCATTTCATAACTATCACGTGACGGTTTGGAGGGACTCCATTGGGACTGAGAAGTT
>NZ_JAKFCQ010000033.1:0-1861 GCF_036676585.1 Robertmurraya sp. | reverse complement strand
CCAATCGAGTCACGCAGGGGAATTTCACCCCTACGTTCTCACGGAACCGTGCTTGAAAGTCTCCCTTCACACGGCTCTTCATAGTATTAAATCACACAAATGTACTAAACACTTATGGATGCACCAATATCCAATGTAGGAATAAATTGGGCTTTTCTTTGTGCTTTGTTTTCAAGTATCTTACCGATGCTTTCTTATAAAGCCCTTTTTCCCATTTTACCCATTTGAGTAGTCGCTCGTTTAGTTGCCGCCATACGTTTCTAATGTCGCTTTTTCGAAATTTGTGATAGTAATTGATTATTCCTCTTAACACTGGATTTATTTCTTTTGCTATCTCTTCAATCGTCTTTCGCTTTTTGTGGATTTTCAGTGTTTTGAATTTTTCCATCAAATTATTCTTTGACTTTTGACTTATGAAAATGCTTGGAATAGATTTAACTTTACCCTTACTTTTAATTGAGCTTGGACGAATTGTGAAACCTAAAAAGTCGAATCCTTTAGGGTATTTCTTTAGTGAAATCCCTCTTAAGTTCACTATTTTACTTTTCTCTGAATGCAAAACCAACTTGCAACTTTCCATTCTTTTATTGATTAAATGAAGCATATACAAGGCTTGTTTTTCCGTTTTGCAATGCACCACTATATCGTCTGCATAGCGTTCAAAAGGCTTTGTGGGATGTTGTTTTTCCATCCATTTGTCAAACACAACGTGAAGAAATAAATTTGCCAATAATGGACTTATTACTCCTCCTTGTGGTGTGCCTGATAGCGTGGGGACAAAACTTCCGTCTTGTTGTACCACACCCGATTTGAGCCATCTTTCGACGTACATTATAACCCATTTGTCTTTGCAATAATGAGTCACCGTTTTCATTAATAGTTCGTGATCAATGTTATCAAAAAAGCCTTTGATGTCTAGATCTATTGCAAAATCGTGGTTAAACGAGTTTACATTGGCTTGCTTTACAGCTTGATGACAATTGCGATTGGGGCGATACCCAAACGAACTTTCATGAAATAGGGGTTCTACTATTCTTTCTAAATGGCGTTTGACTACTTGTTGTGCTATACGGTCTAAAATCGTGGGGATGCCCAATTTGCGAATTCCTCCATCTTTCTTTGGTATGCCAACTTGTTTGACAGCATTGGGGTAATAGCTTCCTGAGGTAAGCCTGTTCCATAGTTTATAGAGTTCGGTTTTCTTGTTTTCTTCCAAGTATTCCCAGTCCATTTTGTCTATGCCTGCGCTACCTTTGTTGGCTTTCACTTCTTTGAATGCCTGCCAAACCATTACTTTGGTTATTGGCTGTGATTTTGTTTCATAATAATCTATCATCCCGTTTAACTGGTTGTAAATTGTTAGTAAAACTTACTATGCTTAGCCCTTTGCTCCATTTCCATTACAGAAACTTCATCACTACTACGACTAAGTCTGCCCCTTATATCTCAACCACATCCTTTGTTGTCTGTTTCCTCTTGCGATTTGGCAGAACGATATAAAGTTCACTTGTTCCTTAAAATAGCCTATTGATGCGTCTTGCCAACTTAACCCCGGATGCCGTGTATCCAGTAATCAGGTTTCCGATACACTCGGTCATAGGTACAAACGTAACTACCTATTTTTGACATCGTCTTTTGCGCTTACGAGGCTTCTTCATTGGTTTACTTGCGTTCAACTCACATCAACTCACCTACAGCATTCCTTGATGCCGTTTTTCTTTGTCGCTCACCACAAAATAGTTTCCTAATTATGCAGCACAAAGTGGTTTAATAACTACTCCTGAAAGTCGTCATTGAGAGACCTACTCTCATCTATTTTAAAGCACCAACAACTACGTTGTTGTTCAAGTCACACACGTTC
>NZ_JAKFCQ010000032.1:0-3489 GCF_036676585.1 Robertmurraya sp. | reverse complement strand
ATATTAGTTTTTAGACTTCAATGAAGCTTCAACAAAATCTCTGAACAATGGTTGAGGTCTTGTTGGTCTTGAGATAAATTCAGGGTGGAATTGAGATGCAACGAACCATGGGTGGTCAGCAAGCTCAATGATTTCCACTAAGCGACCATCTGGACTAGTACCAGAGAAGATGAAGCCTGCTTGCTCCATTTCTTGACGGAACTGGTTGTTGAACTCATAACGATGACGGTGACGCTCGTACACCACTTCATCATTGTAAGCTGCAAATGCTTTTGTATTTTCTTCAAGCTTACATGGGAAGATACCTAGGCGCAGCGTTCCACCAAGATCTTCGATATCCTTTTGCTCTGGTAAAAGGTCGATGATTGGGTAATTTGTTTCTGGGTTAATTTCTGCAGAGTTAGCATCTGCGTGACCAAGCACGTTACGCGCAAATTCAACAGAAGCCAACTGCATACCAAGACAAATTCCAAGGAAAGGTACTTTGTTTTCACGAGCATATTTAATAGTCGTGATTTTCCCTTCAATTCCACGGTCTCCGAAACCACCAGGTACAAGAATTCCATCAACATCAGAAAGAAGCTCACGTGCATTTTCTTCATTCACTTCTTCTGCGTTAATCCACTTAATATCAATATCAGAATCAAACGCGAAACCTGCGTGCTTCAACGATTCCACAACAGAGATATACGCATCTTGAAGCTCAACATACTTACCAACTAATGCAATGCGAGTTGTTTTAGACAGATTGCGAACTTTATCAAGTAGTGCTAACCACTCGGTCATTTCTGGTTCTGGGCTTTGAAGCTTCAAGTGATCACAAACGATTTGATCCATTTTTTGCTCTTGAAGTGCGATTGGTACTGCATATAATGTGTCTGCATCTTGGCACTCAATCACTGCCTTCGAATCGATATCACAGAATAGAGCGATTTTATCCTTCATGTCTTGTGATACTGGCATTTCTGTACGCACAACGATAATATTTGGCTGAATTCCTAAGCTGCGAAGCTCTTTTACACTGTGCTGAGTTGGCTTTGTTTTCATTTCGCCAGCTGCTTTAATGTAAGGAATCAGTGTACAGTGGATGTACATTACATTATCACGACCGATATCACTCTTGATTTGACGAATCGCCTCTAGGAATGGTAATGATTCGATATCCCCAACTGTTCCACCAATCTCCGTGATAACCACATCCGCTCCTGTTTCACGACCGGCACGGAATACGCGCTCTTTAATTTCGTTAGTGATATGCGGAATAACCTGTACTGTTCCACCTAAGTAATCTCCACGGCGCTCTTTCTTTAGTACCGTTGAATAAATTTTTCCAGTTGTCACGTTGTTATACTTGGTTAAGTTAATGTCGATGAAACGCTCGTAGTGACCTAAGTCAAGATCCGTTTCAGCACCATCACCTGTTACGAATACTTCTCCGTGTTGATACGGACTCATTGTCCCTGGATCCACGTTAATATATGGATCAAATTTTTGGATCGTTACGCTTAAGCCACGATTTTTTAATAGACGTCCTAAAGACGCTGCTGTGATTCCTTTTCCTAATGAAGAAACCACTCCACCTGTTACGAAAATATACTTTGTCATCTGTAATCCCCCTCTTATTAAGTTTGTGCATATTTTTAAAATATCAATCCATTACATTGGCAAGGGGATAAAACGATTTTTGAAGACCGATTTTCACACCTGAAAAGAGCCTGTAAAAAAATAAAAACGCCCCTCCTGCTAGAAATAGCAAGGGGAGCGTGAAATTACGTTTCGATTGTTCCTTTTTAAGGAGCCCAAAAAGTATTCTACCTACAGCTCTGTAAAAAGTCAAGTCGAGATCCTACAAAATTCGACTTAAAGATCCTCGTCATCATCAGCATCAAATTCATCTTCTTCAAGGTCTTCATCGTCTTCATCTTCGTCCAGATCGAATTCCTCATCATCTTCGATAAGGTCTTCATCATCATCTTCTACATCTTCATCAATGTCATCATCTAGAAGATCGTCATCATCATCTTCGTCATCGAAGTCATCATCCACATCATCGTAATCGAGCTCTTCTTCCTCTAACTCTTCATACTCTTCAATGTCAAGATCCTCGTCCTCATCGACAACTTTCTTCGCCTTTTTCTTCTTCGGCTTTACAGCTGTAACGTGTTCTTCTTCTGTTTGGTCTACTGGATACCAAACGCGAAGACCCCAGCGGTTTTCACCAATCGTCATAAAGCGTCCATCTATATTTAAATCCGTATAAAATTGAGCAATTCTCGCTCTCACTTCATCTTCTGTTAATCCACGCAGCTCTGTGATTTCATCCATTAATTCTTTAAAAGAGACCGGCTGTTTCTTTTCCTTAAGCAATTCAAACGCAATCTCAATTAAGGACATTTCTTGCAATTCTTCTTGAGTAACTTGTTTCAAACTCAATATTTGCACTTCCTTTCGCTATGTAAAACACGACAAATAAAATATGTACACAATTATTGCATATTCTTCATTATAAACAAAATATGAACCTTTATGCTAGTTCTATCTAATCGATACCAAACTTTTTAGTACTTGCCCTCGCTTTTCTGCCTCTTTTTCTCTTTAAGAAATAATCTGACTGCTAAATAGAAGAAAAAAAAGGCCAATAGAAAGAAAGGGATGGCACCAAGCTGCAATGAGTATAGATAAATAGCAGAAACAACAGTAAGGATAACAGCAATAAATTGAAGAAGTTGTTTCAAATATCTCACATCCCGTGAAAATGGTTAGGTCCTTCGTTTGAAAAAGACCTTTCTATCTTCTTCTATTATAGTAAAAATTAGGACATTTTAGGTATGAGTTATGTAAAAAAAGTGTAAAGAGCAAAGAGAAAGCGCTAGCTTTCACTTTGCTCTTTTTGATACCTACATATTCCGTCTATACTGCCCTCCAACCTCATACAACGCACGGGTAATTTGACCGAGGCTTGCTACTTTTACTGTTTCCATTAGTTCCTCGAAAATATTGCCGTTATTGACTGCTGATTGTTTTAGTTTTTGCAACGCTTTCGCTATTTGGTCTTTGTTTCGCTCTTGGAACTCACGTAGATTTTGAATTTGTAGTTCTTTTTCTTCTTTTGTTGCTCGTGCCAGCTCCATATTGTCTGTTTCTTCTTCTGACGGAGGATTCGGATTTAAATACGTGTTGACGCCGATGATCGGCAGCTCACCCGTATGCTTTTTCATTTCATAGTACATCGACTCGTCTTGGATTTTTCCGCGCTGGTATTGTGTCTCCATCGCACCAAGTACTCCCCCACGATCATTCAATCGCTCGAACTCTTGAAGAACCATTTCCTCCACCAAGTCCGTGAGCTCCTCAACAATAAACGAGCCTTGAAGAGGATTTTCATTTTTGGATAAGCCATGCTCTTTTGTAATAATCATTTGAATTGCCATTGCCCGACGAACCGACTCTTCGGTTGGTGTCGTGATCGCTTCATCGTATGCATTCGTA